>VHDG01000110.1 GCA_016871475.1 Verrucomicrobiota bacterium | reverse complement strand
AGGAACGGTCGAAAGCGCTTTCTGAAGTCCGCGCCGCCGCCGAGAAGGACCTCAACAGCCATGGTGTCCTGGACCCCGGCAAGGGGCTCTACCGTCTGAAGGTCTCCCAGGCTGTGGCCCTGACTGAACAGATGTATCGCAATCCTGCAGAGGCGAGGAAGAACCTGATCGAACGGGCCGAGAAAGCCAACTTCGTGCCCCCTCCTCCCACATTTGAGTAAGCCGATAACCCGATGGCATCCACCTCACAACAATCGTCGGCTACCGGGCTCAGCGATGAGCAGATCAACCGGTCGTGTCGAGCGGCGGTCGGTATCCTCCTGATCGGGGCGGCCACCTGGGCCGTGATCGGTCTTCTCCTTGGCCTCTTGTCCTCGATCAAGATGCATGTTCCAGGGTTGTGGGATCTGTGCCCTTGGGTTTCTTACGGACGCGTCCGCCCGGCATTTTTCACCGCGATCATCTTCGGTTTTCTATCGCAGATTGGACTGGCCTCGGTGTTGTGGATGATCGCTCGCCTTGGCCGTGTGTTGCTCGCGATGCCGGCGCTGGCGGTGGGTGGGGCTGTGCTCTGGAATGTCGCGGTGCTGGTGGGAGTTCTTCAGATCATGGGGGGGATGTCCACCGGGTTTCCCCTGATGGAGATGCCCCGGCATGCTGCTTCGCTGCTGTTGGGTGGCTATACCTTGGTTGCGCTCAGCGCTTTTGTCACTCACCGGGCCAGGGTTGAGCGGAATCTGTATATCTCCCACTGGTTCCTGATCTCCGCGCTGTTCGCGTTTCCGTGGTTGATGAGCGTCGGCTACATGCTGGCAGTCGTCGAGCCGCTCCGGGGTGTGATGCAGAGTGTCGCCGGGGCTTATTTTGCCAATGGTGTGTTGCACCTTTGGATCGCCGCCCTTGCGCTCGGGGCTGCCTATTACCTGCTTCCAAAGTGTGCGGGTGTTCCGACACATAGCCGGCAGACCGCTGCTTTCGGTTTTTGGGCTCTGGTTATCTGTGCGAACTGGAGCGCGACGAGCCAGCTGATCGGAGGGCCGCTTCCTCGATGGATCATTTCGGCGGGCATCTCCGCCAAATGGCTCCTGTTGCTTTCGGCAGCAGCCTATGCCGCGAACTACCTTCAAACCACCCACAAGGCCAAGAGTGGGACCCAACGGGAGCCGGCGCACGCCTTCGTATTCTTTGGCTCTCTCTGTTACTGCATTTGGACGCTCCTGGAGATCCTGGGGACGCTTCCCTCGGTCTCTCCACGGCTGACCTTCACGCTCTATCACCAGGGGCTTCTGCATCTCGCACTATTTGGATTTGCGGGGATGATTTTGTCAGGCGCGGCCTATCACATCAGCAGCCAGGTCTTTGACGCCTCGATCGTGAAGGGCGGGTTCATCCGAGGGCATTTTTTCCTGGGAGTGTTTGGTGCAGGACTCATCGCCTTCGCCTATGTGCTCGGAGGTTATGCGCAGGGTGCGACCTATAACGACCCGGCTGTTCCGATGACGGACGCGGTTCGTGGGGTGGTGAAGTTCATTGGAATGGCTTCCCTGGGTTATCTGCTCCTGCTGCTGTCCCAGTTGTTTTTCCTCACGGCATTGGTGCGCGGAGTTTTGGGAGCGACAGCCCAGGAGCGTGCAGCTTTTTGCGCCTGGTGCTGTGGTGTTCCGGATGCAGGCAACAAATCGAGGGCGCAGGCATGAACCAGACACCGCTTATCTTCCTTGGATCGTTCGCTGCGATGGCTGCCTCGTTCTGGGGCCTGGTGGTGGCTCCCCAAAACACCATCGGCCGCCAGCAGGCCACGCTGATCCAGGACACGGGCGCCTATTATCCTGCCTCGCGCACCGGCTCAGCCGAGGCTGGTGCACAGGTCTATCGAGCGCAGGGCTGTGCTGAGTGCCATACGCAGCAGGTCCGCCCGAAGGGGCAGGGGGGCGATATTGATCGCGGATGGGGCCGCCGCAGGACGGTTGCTGAAGACTACCTTGCGGATCAGCCTGTTCAGATCGGCGCACTCCGTTTGGGGCCTGATCTTTCCAATATTGGTCGACGTCAACCCGATGCGACCTATCACCTGCAGAATCTTTACAATTCACGATTGCTGAAGCCTGGCTCTTTGATGCCTCGGTATACGTATCTTTTTGATGTGCGTCCGCTGGGCGAGGGCGTGAAACCGTCCGAGGCGGCGCTACCTGCAGCCACCGAGCCGGGTTTTGAAGTTATTCCGAAGCCTGAAGCCATCGCTTTGGTGGCTTACCTGCAAAGTCTGGCAGCGGATGTGCCGCTCTTTTCCGCACCCTTCCCGATCGCCAAGACCAATGCGGCGGCAGTCGTAGCGCCAGCGCCAAAGCAATGAGCAAGAAGAAACGCCAGTCTGAGACAAACAAGCCTGCAACCTCTGGCGGGGGCGACACCGACTTCACCCGTCAGCAGGGCAACCGCTCGGGCAGTTCTGAACCCACGGCGGATTGCAACCCGATCCACATGGGGTTGATCGTGCTGCTTTCAATCCTGCTATTCGCTGCCGACATGCAGTTGATGGCTCACCGGGGCGGGTTTGAAGCCCGGGTTTATGAGCCTTACAACACAGTGGAGGAAGTTGAACTTCAGTGGCCGATTGATCCTGCAGTTGAGGCACGCCGGAAGGGCAAGCGGGTTTATGACACGGTCTGCACCGCGTGCCATCAAGGCAACGGCCTTGGAACAGCGGGGCAATTCCCGCCCCTCGCTGGGTCCGACTGGGTGAATGAAGAGGGTCCCAACCGTCTGATCAACCTTGTTCTTCACGGCATCCAAGGACCGATGACTGTGAATGGCCAGGCCTACAACAACGCGATGCCCCCATGGGGACCGGTCCTGAAGGATGATGAAGTGGCTGCCGTTGTGACTTACATCCGCAGCGAATGGGGGAACAAAGGGAGTGCGGTGACGCCTGAACAGGTGGCACCCATCCGCCAGGCAGGTGCCGATCGAGGTCCCTGGTCTGCTGACGAGTTGTTGAAGGTCCCCGTGAAGTAGTTGTTTCCCGTTTTTCTGGCTGCTCGGTCAGATATCCGTTGAGGAGGAGTTCTCTCGCTGCGTCGAGAAACCCATTGATGTTTCAGGGTCGAGAAGGTGGTTCGTGCGTTGTCGATTACGATTACGATTACGAGGGGAAAGGGAGGAGGGACGCGAGCGGGAAACAGTGGGACGGGACCAATGGGAGGTTCAGCGCTTTTCAATCCTTGATCCATCTCCAATTCAGGAGCTCTATTAGCCCCCATCGCATATGAATCACGCCCAGGCTTATCTCCAGTCCGATGAAACAGCGAAGCACGGGGTGGATGTGCCGAATCTCTTGCAGCTGGTGTTTCAAGACGCGATCGAGTCCGGCGCAAGCGACGTTCACATCGAACCCTGGGAGGACAGCATCGCCATCCGGCTCCGCATCAACGGAGTTCTGAAGGAGCTCGTCCATGTCGCATCCGAGCACATGGACAAGATTTCGGGTCGCTGCAAGGTGATGGGTGAGATGGTGACATACCAAAGCGGGCTGCCTCAGGAGGGACACAGCCGATTGGGTCCTGAGCTTGGGAACGTCGAGCTCCGCATCTCGGTGTTCCCGACGACTCGCGGCGAGAAGATTGTGGTGCGACTGTTCGATCCCCGGAACAGGAGCTTCGATCTCAACAATCTGGGTTTCGATTCAACCACGCTCGGCAAGTTTGTGCAGATGCTGGGTCGGACGAGCGGGCTGTTGCTCCTGACAGGGCCGACAGGATCTGGAAAGACGACCGCCATTTACTCCGCATTGACGCACCTCATTAATCTTCACGGTTCCAGCATCAGCGTGAGCACCGTGGAGGATCCCGTGGAGTTTAACCTGCCCCTTGTGGCTCAAACGCAGATCAATCCCGCGCAGGAGTTCAGCTATGCCCGGGCGCTTCGATCCCTGATGCGCCAGGATCCACAGGTGATCATGGTGGGTGAAATTCGAGATCCGGAGACTGCTGCGATTGCCGTCCAGGCCGGACTCACGGGCCATCTGGTCATCAGCACGATTCACTCCGGCACACCCGCTGGGGTGTTCGCGCGGCTGATCAACATGGACATCGAACCGTTTCTCCTGGCCTCCAGCATCATCGGGGTGCTGGGCGTTCGATTGCTCCGGCTCAACTGCAAGAACTGTGCACTGCCCTGTGACGTGGAGCCCGGGTATCTCCAGATCCTCCCGCAGGAGGTGATTTCGGGTGCCAACTTCATGCGCAGCCCCGGGTGCGAACAGTGCTTGTTCACCGGCTACAGTGGCCGATCCTCGCTCAGTGAACTGATCGCTGTGGATGAGCCCATTCGCGAAGCGGTGATCATGAAGACCCCAACCCGATCGATTACCAAGATCGCCATCGACAACGGCATGACCACCATGTGGCAGAAGGGGATCAAGAAGGTGCTGACGGGTGAGACAACTTTCGAGGAAGTGTACAGGGTCGTCGCCTCCGAGCAGATCTGAGCGGGTCTCCAGCGGGCTTGATCTGTCGGAGGGGGCGTCCTAACTTCCCCTCCCATCATGGCATTGCGTCTGCATAACACTCTGGCCCGGTCAGTTGAGCCCTTTGTCCCGCTGGATCCTTCCGGCAAACATGTGGGTTTCTACTGTTGCGGTCCCACCGTGTACGACTTCGGTCACATCGGTAACTTCCGGACATTCGTCTGTGCTGACCTCGCTCGCCGCGCGCTCGAGTTTTGCGGGTTTTCTGTCCGCCACGTCATGAACATCACCGACGTCGAGGATAAGATCATCCGTCGCGTCAGGGAGACGGGGAAGGAGCTTCGAGATTATACCCGGGGCTATGAGGAGGCTTTCTTCGAAGACCTTCGACGCCTCAGCTGTCTCCAGCCACATCTAACCCCCAGGGCCACCGAGTACATCCCCCAGATCATCGCGCTCGTCTCCCGGTTGATCGAGCGAGGGATTGCTTATCAAACTTCCGATGGCTCGGTGTATTTCAGCATCGAACGTTATCAGAGCGATGGAAGGCAGTATGGCCAGCTGGTGACCTTGAATTTCGATGAGATGCGCGTCGGAGATCGCGTGCAGCAGGATGAATATGCGAAGGAGACCGCCGCTGACTTTGCGTTGTGGAAGGCACGCGTACCTGAGGACGGTTCAGTTTTCTGGCCGAGCCCCTGGGGTGAAGGCCGGCCCGGCTGGCACATTGAATGCAGCGCCATGAGCATGGATGCTCTGGGTTCCAGTTTCGATCTGCACCTTGGAGGTGAGGATCTCATGTTCCCGCATCACGAGGATGAAATCGCCCAGAGCGAAGGAGCTTGTGCACACTCGCCTGGCGTGCGCTTCGTGAAGTATTGGGTGCACGTGGCTCATCTGTTGGTGGAGGGGAAGAAGATGTCGAAGAGTCTTGGTAACTTCTTCACCGTCCGCGATCTCATGGCGAAGGGTTTCTCCGGCCGGGAAATCCGGTTTGAGCTCCTGCGCTCGCATTATCGGGAGAATTTCAACTTCACCTTCGATGGCCTCGCGGGAGCGCGGGCCTCGCTGGCAAGGATCGACGAGTGCCTGGAGAAGCTTGCCGAGCGGGCAGGGGGAACGCGGGCGACCGCGGATCCGTCGGTTGAAAAGGAATTCCGCGATGCCATCGAAGATGACCTCAATGTCGCCGCTGCCTGGGGAGTTGTGTTCACCTGGGTGAAAAACCTCAACAAGGCAATGTCCGAGGGCGGTCTGACCCAGCAAGCCGCAGCTACTGCTCTTGCGACATGGGAAAGGATTGATCAGGTGTTTGGTCTGGGGCGTCCTGCCGAGGTTGCTGCTCCGGATGAGGTGGTGAAGCTTCTTGAAGCCCGTCAGGCGGCTCGAAAAGCGCGTGACTTCAAAGGCGCGGATTCCTTGCGTGATCAGATCAAAGCAGCTGGCTGGGTGATTGAGGACACTCCTCAAGGCGCCAAACTGAAGAAGGCGTGAGCGAATTGAGTCCTCTTGTGACGGTGATCATCCCGGCACGGCCAGGGCAGGCCGATGTTCCTGCTGCGGAGGCTGCCCGGGCTCTGAGCTATCCGCAGGACCGGCTTGAGGTTTTGATCGCCCGAGGACGACAACCATCAGCTCAACGGAACCTGGCACTGCGACGCGCCAAGGGGGAGTTGATCTATTTTCTCGATGACGATGCCGTTCCCGACCCGGGAAATCTTCAGCGAGCGTTGATGCATTTCAGCAACGCGAGAGTGCAGATGGTTGGCGGGCCCAGTCTTTGCCCGGCATCTGCCCCTTTTCTTGAGCAGGCGTTTGGGGTCACGTTGGCATCCTGGCTCGCATTCGGACCCAGCCGCGCGCGCTATTCCGCGATTGGACAACCCCGCGAGTCCGGCGAGAAGGAGCTCATTTTATGCAATCTTCTTGCGCGACGTCAGGCGGTGTTGGATTTGGGCGGGTTTGATGAGGCTTTGTATCCGAACGAGGAGAACGCACTGATGGACTCGCTGGTGAAGTCCCGCGGCGTGTTGATGTACGATCCAGCGGTTGCTATTGATCGCCGTCCAAGACCTACGTTGCGCGCATTCGCGAGGATGGCTTTTACCTACGGACGCGGGCGCGCCGAGCAGTTTCGCCTGCACCCCACCGCTGGCTCCATTGCCAATTTTGTCCCGCCGCTGTTTGTTCTGTTCCTGTTGATGATGCCGATCCTGGGCGGGCTCGGAGTTGTATTGTTGATCCCATATTTCGTTGCCCTGTTCTTACAAGGAGCTGCGTCCGTTCTGCGTTCGGGCCTGGTCACTGGGTTGTTATCCATTCCGCTCGTGAGCCTTGTTCACTTGAGCTATGGGCTGGGTTTCTGGCGTGGCTTGTTCACGCAAGTCGCTGGCAAGCGGGATTCAGCCCAAACGGAGGGCATACAGATCGAGCAGCGTTGAGCGGGTTGCCCGTCGCCGGCCTCACGCGAGGTCCTGGCGCATTTCGACGACGCCCAAACTCCGGTTTCCAGATGGAACCTTGTGGCTGCCGTCAGGGGCTCTTCGCTGGAAGGTTTGTGAGTGCGCTCTGGATTCTGCGTTCCAACTCGCGCATGGCCGGGGCGTTGCGACGCGAAGCCGGGAGGGAGCGCAAGCTTGCGAGCGATTCCTTGAAGGATGCGCTCGACTCCGACCAGCGCTGGGCTTGCATCAGGATCTCGCCACGCCGCGCCTGCCATGTTTCCTTCCGTGGGCTTTGACTGATGATGGAGTCGAGCCGTGCGATCGCCGCGTTCGTTTTCTCCAGCCGCAGTTCCAGATCGATAGCCTGAAGCTGCAGGGTGACGACTGGGCCGAGTTTCTCCAAACCCTGTTCGATGCCCTTAAGGGCTTCAGCAAAGTCTGGCGGCGTTGTGGACATCAAGACCTGTGCTCGCTCCAGATACAGTTCAGGCCGTGGATCTGATGTGCGGGCGATGGCCGTACTGAAGTCTTGGATCGCAGCCGATCGGTTGGTGAAACTCAAGTGGACGCGGGCTCGGGTTGACAAGGCAGGGATGCTGTTGGACTCGACGGCGAGATAGCGATCGAGATAGCCCAGCGCACTATGGCCCCATTTGGCTTCGGCGAGCAGCAGTCCCCTCGAGAGGTCAAGAATCTCCATCTTCCCTCCGAACCGCTCCGCTCTCTCATAGTCGGCCCAAGCCAGATCCCATTCGGCGTGACGTCTAAAGAGTTCTCCGCGGCGATAATAGAGATCCGGATCCTTCGGCCGTGTCTTCAATTCTTCAGTCACCGCCTGAATCATTCCGTGGGCGTCCCCGTGACCTCTTGCCGGGTGAGTCACCCCAATGCAGAGAACGAGCCAGATCAAGACCTTCGGATAAACAGTCCAGAACCGCAGGGATCGCCCGATCCCGAAGCTCTGCGGAGTCAGTAGGGCCCGGTGTGTATGATATTCTGGCGAGGTCACGAGGCTTTTGTGAGGCACGACACTAGCTCGTCATAACGATCGGGCAAGCCTGGAGGCCGGAGGGGTGCGAGTCACAGGAAGTGAGACGAGCCTTCTGGGAGCGATGGCGTCCCGCCGGCAACAGTGTAGTGACCTCTGAATCGTTCCGGCACAGATGGTGTGGACCACGGAATACTCGGAAGACACGGAAAAAAGAGGGAACAACCAGACCGGTTTGCTTTCCGTGTGTTCCGAGTATTCCGTGGTTCTCACTCTTCTGCGGATCTTCTCTGGCACGACGCAATCATTGGCATCGAGGACGAGGAGGCGATTACGATTACGATTACGAGGGGAGGGGAGGGAGGGCGCACTGGGAGAAAGAGAGGTGCGCCCCGCTGAACGATCTCAGGGGGTGAGGCTTAGAGTGCGTGAGGTTTCCTCGTTATCCACCTGGATTTTCGCCTGGGTGGCGGCGACCTCGAGACAATGAATTCGGACTGACTTGCCTTTGAGCTGCACCCGGGCGTCCTCGCCAGCCGAGAGACTTGCACCGTTGATCATCGCGATCCGCTTTGCAGGCGTTCCCGAAATTCCCTGGAGCTTGAGTTCAGAGTAATCACGAGCCGGGGCAGCCTTTGCGGGAGGCGTCCAGTTAGGGCTGCCCGAAGCTGCGTTTCCGGGTTGACCGCCCGTCTTGGGGGCGTGCTTCAATCGCAACTGTTCCAGGGTCTTCAACAAGGGAGGAGGCCCGCCTTCTTGGTAGCCTGCTCGTCCGACCTCCTTACCCTGTGGGTCAAGGATGACAAGCGTTGGGAATCCTCTGATGCCATACTTTTCTGCCAGGGCTTCGTTCTGTTGAGTCAGGGCGGAGGGGAGTGCCTTGCGGCGTGGGAAGTCCAGTTCTACCAGGACCAGATAATGCTTTGCGTAGTCATTGAAGCCTGGCTGATCAAACACCTCTTTCTTGAGTTTGATGCACCATCCACACCAGTCGGAGCCGGTGAAGTCGAGCACCATGAGTTTGTTCTCACGCGCGGCTTGTGCACTTGCGGCCTTGAAGTCGGACATCCAATCGGAAGCTTTGGCAGGCAGAAGGAGCAGGCTCGCTACTGCGAGCCAACCAAGGATTTTCTTAATGCGAGTCATGCGCCCTTTCCTAGATGACGGAGCCAGGTCCGTCAACCTTACATCGGCACTGAAGGCCGATGCTTGATTCGACTGGAGAGACCGTTACGAGGTTTCTGAACGTCAGCCCATCCCTTCGCTCGTCATCGTCATCGTCATCGGCTGTTGGTCCTCGATGCCCAGGATCCCGTCGGGCAGTCG
>VHDG01000109.1 GCA_016871475.1 Verrucomicrobiota bacterium | reverse complement strand
AGAGTTTGTTTCACAATCAAGTCCAACCCTGGGAACTCGCAATGCGTCACCCAGGATCGGGCCCGTGGTCGTGAGCGAGGTTCACTATCGCCCCCCGGATGTCTTCCGGTATCTCGTGAACTTTGACAATGACAACGATGAGTTCGTAGAGCTTCAAAACCTGGCCAACAGTCCGGTTCAGTTGTTCGATGCAGCACGTCCCACAAATATCTGGCGGTTGCGTGATGCCATCAGCTTCCGTTTCCCATCCGGGGTTACGATTCCGGCAGGAGGCTTCCTGCTGGTCGTTGGGTTCGATCCTTCCGATGTCGCGAGATTGGAAAGCTTCCGAACGCGTTTCGGCGTGCCTTCGAATGTTCCGGTGCTCGGGCCGTGGAGCGGCAAACTCGACAACAGCTCGGGCCGCGTGGAGCTCGTCATGCCTGCACCCCCGCTGACCAATCCGGAAAATCTCGGCATCGTGACTGAGGTCATCGTGGATCGTGCCCGCTACTCGGATGATACCGACCCCCGCGTTTCCACTGCGGATGGGCTCGGGGCCTCCCTGCATCGTTCCCCAGCGGATTCCTTCGAAGGATGGACGGGCAACTGGATCGCGGCGGCACCAAGCCCGGGTGTTGCCTCATCTGCAGGAAACTCGCCTCTGATCGCATCGCAGCCTGAGGACCTCACATTGGTCGCCACCAATGTTCCGGCCGTCTTCCGGGTGACCATGTCCGGCGCGGGTCCGTTCAGATATCAATGGAGCTACAACGGCGCGGTCATACCAGGTGCCGAGTCCGATCAACTCACCATCCCAAACGTGCAACCTCCTGACGCAGGTATTTACCAGGTGATAGCTTCCGGATCTGGTGGCTCTGTTGAATCAAGACTGGCGCGTCTGGTCGTGATTCCCCCGCTCCAGATCGTGCGAGAACCGGTCCACACGGGCGTGCAACCCGGCCGAACCAACACCGTGACCGTGGGTGCCGCAGGTGCCGGCTCCATCTCATATCAGTGGTACCTGGATGGCAGCGCGATTCCAGGAGCGACAAACGCCGCTCTCAAAATTGGAGATCGCCCGGGTGGCGCACAGCTCTCTGAGGATGGATTGTATCACGTCGTGGTCACCGATTCGGTGAGTTCAGTATTCACACCGCCCGTGCGTGTCGCCATCCTGGTAAACCCAAGCATCACCGTTGCGCCCCAGCCTCAGACTGTCATCAAGGGCGGATCCGCTGTACTCAGCGTGGTCGTAAGCAATACGGTTACTCTCCCGCTCGGATACCGTTGGCGTCGCGGCACCCAGACCGTTCAGTTCCAAAGCCTGAATTCCAGAGTCAGCTTCTTCGTTCTCACCAACGTGTTGTCAGACACCAACGTCAGCGTCCAGATCACAAACCTCGCCAACCGCACAGGTCTGATCAGTCCGGTAGCTCAAATCCGTGTAGTGGCCGATTCCGATGGTGATGGAATTCCGGATGAGTTCGAAGCGCTGCATCCCGGGAAGCTCAATGCGAACGACCCAGCTGATGGAGACCAGGATGCCGACGGTGACACGATGAGCAACAAGGCAGAGTACATCGCCGGCACCAATCCAACGGATCCACAAAGCTACCTGCGGGTGAGCGGCGTGAATCCGGAACCTGTGACGTTGACCTTCCGAGCTGAGGCCAACCGGACTTATGCGGTTCAATACACCGATGAACTGGGCTCCGGGCTATGGACAACCCTGCAGGGAATTCCGAGCCGACCGGATGCACGTGTGGAAACGGTGACGGACCCAAGCCCGGGAGCGAGCCGACTCTATCGTCTTCTCACACCGTTCCAGTGATGTGATGAGCTCTCAGTGTACCTATCTGGAATAAGCAAGGTAGAGCCAGGTGAATGCAGTCATGGGCGGGAAAACGAGACCGAGCGTCGTGAGAATTCCTTTGCCTCGAGCTTGGGATATTTTCGCGAATAAGAACCAAATCATGAGCAGGTTCACGAACGGAACAAAGAAAAGCACCAGCAACCATGGGGAAAGCTTCGCCGCCTTCAGCAACGGGATAATCCCCAATATCGGCATCCAGACAAGAAAGCCAGGTTCATGACCTGCTTTCCGACAAATCATCCCCGCCGTGTAGGCAAAGAAGAAGTGGATGAGCGGAATCATCACCAAGAAAGCGGTCAGGACAACCACGATCTCCCTGGGTAATGAACTCAAGAGATCTTGTGGGGTGAGCGGGGGTGCGGAAGAATCGGCGACGCCTTCCTCATCTCCCGCCTGAACCTGCTGCCCGCTAATCCTTGCTTTCACCTGTTGGGCGAATGCCGACAGTTTCTCGCGGGTCTCAGGATCCTGAAATTGCCCCACCAACTGTTCGGTTGCCTTGGTCGCAGTCTCTACCGGCGAAGGGGCGGAAGGCTCCTTCTTCTCCGCTGGGTAACCCAGCAGCTCGCGTTGTTCATCGCTCAACTCATCCAACTTGAAATTGCCAATGCCCGACTGGTGGCGAATAAAGACGTCCACCTCAGTACGAGCGGTCACGATGAGATTGGTGTAGGTCCGGGGTCCGACCTTGAACAACTCAAACTTTTTCACAGGAGGACGGTTGGTGATAAACCGGACTCCTTCCTCGGCCAAGCCTTGGCTCACTCCACCCAGAATCCAGATTGCGATAACCCACCAGCAATAGTATCTCGTTTTCACGGCAGCTCTTTCCCTCGGAAGATTTGCCCGAATTCTTGAGCCGGATAACCAAGCTCGGTCTCAGCCCAGCCCGCCCTGCTTCCACCTGCCCGATCTGTGTCCAGATTTCACAGACACAGACGACCTCCCGTCCCGTCCCGTTCCGTCCCCTCGTAATCGTAATCGTAATTATAATCGGTCACTCGTCGTTGATGCCGTTGCTTACGTTCGCCCAGCAAGACACACCCTGATGAGTGATGAGTGACGAGTGACGAGTTGTCCGCCCGGGCTACGCCCGCTTCAGCTCCATCGATCAGACCACGCCGGCGAATTGGCTTTCGCACGTGCCTTGCAAAGAACCTTCGCTGCCGTTGCTCACGTTCACCCAGCAAGACACACCCTCAAGGGTGGACAACGAGCAGCGCGTCCGACGACCAAGCGACTGACGATAAACCTGTACCCATGTTCCTCTCTATCCCTTAGGGTGCCCGGGCTATGCCCGCCTCGGCTCTGCAGGTCGCACAGTGTGAGGTGGCAGGTTGTGGTGGCTGGCCTTGCTGGGAGGGCTGGCGTCTCGCCGGCATAGGGCGATGAGCAAGCCAGAGGTCGGCGGGACGCCAGCGCTCCCAGGCGGTCGCATTTTCCATTGGCCGCCACGGAATCAGTGACGCTATGGTCTGCTGCGATGACTGTGTTGGAATCCATGACAGAGCTGGCGAGGGCTGCAAAGAAAGCCTCTCGCGAACTGGCTGCCCTTTCCTCCGATGCCAAGAACGTGGCCTTGAACGCCATGGCCGATGCCATTGAGGCCAATGTTCCAGCTCTTCAAGAAGCCAACGCCGCTGATCTGGTGACCGGCAAGGAGTTGGGGCTTTCTGAGGCCATGCTCGATCGCTTGCAACTCACCGAACCCCGGATCCTCGCCATGGCCAGAGGTCTTCGTGAGGTCGCCGCCCTTCCAGACCCCGTCGGACGCAAGCTCGACGAAAAGCGACGCCCCAACGGCCTGCGCATCGAGAAGATCTCCAGTCCGATCGGAGTCGTGGTGATCATCTACGAGTCGAGACCGAATGTGACAGCAGATGCCGCCAGTCTTTGCTTCAAATCCGGAAACGCCGTGATCCTGCGAGGCGGCAAGGAGGCCATCCGGTCGAACGTGCTGATTGCCCGTCTCATGACAGACGCAGCCCGGAATGCGGTTGCTGGATTTCCCGAAAGCGCCATCCAGGTGGTTCCGACCGCTGATCGTGAAGCCATCCCCGCCCTGCTCTCCCTCACCCACCTCGTGGATCTGTGCATGCCCCGCGGTGGAGAAGGTCTGATTCGCGCCGTCACAGCCTGTTCGAAGGTTCCTGTCATCAAACACTACAAGGGTGTATGCCATGTGTTCGTCGATCGCGAGGCGGATCTGGCCATGGCAGAGGCCATCGTGGTCAACGCCAAGTGCCAGCGTCCTTCCACCTGCAATGCAATGGAGACCCTGCTCGTGGATCGAAGCATTGCTCCAGGCTTCCTCCCCCAGGTCGCCAAAGCTCTGTCCACCTACAAGGTGAAGATCCACGCAGATGAGGCATCCATCGGCATTCTCCAGGCTGCAGGCCAGACAAACCTCAAGCCGGTTCAGCCCACCGATTACGAAACGGAATACAACGACTATGAGATGAACCTACGCGTCGTGGATGGGGTGGAAGAAGCCATCACGCACATCGGGGATCATGGATCTGCGCATTCCGATGCGATCGTGACCCGAAATGAGAAAACCGCCCGGAGATTCCTGTCAGCGATCGATTCAGCTGCGGTGTATTGGAACGCGAGCACCCGATTCACCGATGGCGGAGAGTTTGGAATGGGAGCCGAGATTGGAATCTCCACCGACAAGGTGGGTGCGCGAGGGCCCATGGGGCTCGATGAATTAACGACCTATCGCTGGCTGGTCTACGGGCAGGGCCAGGTTCGCCAATGACTAACGTAAGCAGGCCTTCCGAACAGGCAGCCTTTGTTCGGGATCGACTTCCTTCAGGCGGACTCTTCAAGGACCAGGCTTGGCGAATATCGCCGGAGCCATTCCCTCTGGATGCCCGGCTCCTCAACGATCTCGAAAGTCTCGGCCGCGTTCTCCTTCAGTTTTATCGATCTCTTAACCGGCTCCATCGACTTTCCGAACAAGGCAAGCAACCCCCGTGGATCGCCCAGCTGCTCAATCAAGGCAAGCCGGAGTCACTGTTGGAGTGGCAACGCGATCCGGCTTTCAAGAATGAAGTCCCAAGAGTGATACGCCCGGACATCCTCTTAACTGAGGACGGGTTCTCCATCACCGAACTCGATAGTGTTCCCGGCGGGATAGGGTTGACGGCCTGGCTGAACGAGACCTATGCCGATCTCGCAACCCAGGGCGCAGGGTGGAATCTGGTAGGTGGCCGCGACCAGATGGTCTCCGGGTTTTCAGGGATCTTCGGCTCTGCAAGTCGTGTGCATATTGTGGTATCCGAGGAATCGGATGCCTACCGGCCTGAGATGCAATGGTTAGCAGGTCGGATGTCTCCCAAACCTGTCTTCGTGCAGGCGGCCGAGTTTACGGACTGGAGCCCGGGCGATGCCATCTATCGGTTTTTCGAGCTGTTTGACCTCGCAAACATCAGCGGGGCTCAGGCGGCGGTTCAGGCAGCGAGAAGTGGAGAGATAAGTCTCACACCTCCGATGAAGCCGTCCTTGGAGGAAAAAATTTCTTCAGCATTGCTGTGGAATCGCAACCTTCGCGACTTCTGGCGGCAGGAGTTGGGTGATGGATTCTTCAACAGGCTGCTGAAGCACGTGCCCTACTCGTGGGTGATGGATCCCACTCCTTTGCCACCTCATGCGGCGGTCCCCGAGCTGGGGATCACAGACTGGCTGCAGCTTGAGACCTTTTCGCAGCGGGAAAGAGATTTAATCCTGAAAGTGTCCGGTTATTCCGAGCAGGCCTGGGGAGCTCGTGGGGTCCACCTCGGCAGCGACCTCTCCCAGGCGGACTGGAGCGCAGTGGTGCGGGAGGCGATTCGTGAGTTTCCGCAGCGTCCTTCGTTGCTTCAGCGCTATCACAAGCCAAGAACGATCCCCACGGCCTACTGGGACTTCAGCAGGGAGCAATTGGTGCAGATGCCGGCGAAATTGCGGTTGTGTCCGTATTATTTTGTGATCGGAGACGGCGATCAGGCGAGAGCCAGACTTGGCGGCGTGTTGGCAACCGCTTGTCCCGCTGACAAAAAGATCATCCATGGCATGCGTGACGCCATACTGATGCCCTGTTGTATTGGGCCCAAACCCCATTCAACAGTCTGATTCGAGGTCACGAAGTTTTCCTCTCTCTGCGACTCTCTCACTCGACTGGCTCGGCCAGTGCCTCCAACAGCGCTTGGAGCTCCTGCTGGCGGGGAATGAGTTGTTTGCGCACGGCGTATTGGTTGAGCCAGTAGATAAATCCGAACACCAACAAAAAGGTGAATGTCATCCCGGCAAGTTCAGCGAGCGACAGCCAACCGTTGTCGCGCGTGTTCCACGCATGGTGAACAGGCCAGACCATCAGCGCGGCGAAGATGGGGAGCAGATACCACCAGTGAATGTTTCGCAGCAGCAGGATTTGGTGCTCCACCTGGGCGAGGGATTTTTTGACGCTCGTGTACAGATCGTCACCCGGTGCGGGTTGGTGACGACACTGGCGCGCACGGTCCACCAGCATGAACCCAGCAACCCACACTAGGGCAGGAATGACCACGTACCACGACCACGGAAGGGATTGCCTGACACCGAGGTAAACCCAGACAGGCACGAGCAGGAGCGAAACAGCAACCTCGCGCACGTCCCGCCACGAAATCGTGGATGCGAACTGGCGCTCATTGCGGCGCACTTCGTTGAGCAGGAGTTCGGGGTCGAGTGTCAGCCGTTGTGGTGGCGATTGAGACTGCCAGGCTTTTTTCCATTCATCACTCATGGGGCACCTCTTTCATCAGGGAGGCGAGGGTTTTGCGGGCGCGATTCAACTTCACTCCCACGTTGGTTTCGGAAATCCCAAGCACATCCGCCATTTCGCGGTAGCTCAAATCGTCGAGGTAAAGCAGCACCAGTGCAGCATCGACCTTCGGCAGTTTGCGAACGGCGGTGTAGAGGCGCGTCACTTGATCCGAGCGTTCGCGAGCCGCTCGATCGTCCGGTTCAGGCAGCTCCTCGATGGCGGGGAGCGATGTTTGCGTGGAGCGACGTTTTTTCTCACCGCGATGCCACGCGAGGGCGGTGTTCAGCGCGACGCGATAGATCCAGGTGGACTCCTTCGCCAACCCTTGGAAGCGAGGGAGCGAACGCCATAGTTGCAGCAAGATTTCCTGAGCGAGGTCATCTCGATCGACCTCGTCTGGCGCGAACGTGCGGGCCACCTTGTAGATCAGCCCGGAGTGCAAATCCAACCAGCGCTTGAACAACGCCTGCTGGCTGGCTTCATCGTCCGGTAACGAAATCATGTCGCCCTAATAGTGACGGTCGGGGCGTGCCTCTTACAACGAAATGGTATTTATCTGAGACCCCATCCCTCGATAGTCCCTGATTCAAACCCTGATCACCCTTGACTTCAGGGAACTTCTGCCGATGGTATGCCTCATGTTCGCCGCGAGGAGATACCCCAACGTCATCGTCCAACAAGTCCTCGCAATCGGGCTTGCTGCACTTTCACATCTTGATTCCCGGGGCCAAACCTCCCCGCCAGTTCTGCAGCCCTGGCCAGCGAGCCGGGTGAACGTCATGGAGGGGCATTCGCTAACCCTTGAAGCTCAAGTGCAGAGCGATACGCCAGGGCTGGCCGCGGCATCCGTGGCCTCGATCCAAAATGCGACCATCGCATTCCGCGCTTGTCCTGGGATCTGACCCGAGAAACGGCCATCCCCCGCAAAGCGGTCGGGTCCCTGCCCATCATCGCGCAAAGGAACTTCTAGCAGAACCTGCGAAGGGTCCACTCGGTACCGAAGTCCCACGGCATCGATGCCATCAGGGTCTCCCACACGCACGCTGACCTGGATCGGTTCATCCGCCCGAGGTAGCACAGGCCAGTGACTCAGCTGATCCAGGGAGGGACCCGCATTCAGCACGGCCCGGCTGTTCCGCAGACCTGGACTGCCGGGCTGTGAAGAGACGTGAAGCCGTCCATAAGCCTCAAGGCCATTCCCCCGCAGCCGCAGCACCACCTCGGGCCAACCCTTCAGCCAGCGCACGCGTGCTCGTAGCGTGGCTGTGTCCCCTTTGTTGATCACACTCCCCAGGTTGGAGCGGATCCGGTTCGCGCCGGTGTCCCCCTGGGAACTGGCCCGAAGGTGGAGCACCGTTGAACCCGGGTCGGTAGGATCGGTGCTGCGGGCCGAACGAACGTGGTTTCCCTGCGGGGACCAGAACGCAAAGGACGTCGCAAAATCAGGGTTCCGCACCAGGTTGGCCCCGGCCCCGACGCGAGCTTCCACGTCGTCGACCAGACATTCGCCCTCCCCAAGCAGCACGAGATCCAAGGCATCGGCGGGGTCACTCGAGCGTGCCGCATGATCGAGGACGCCCGTGAACTCAACGAGAGTCCAAGGTGCCTTTTCAGATTCATCACTGTCGGCCCAGCTCGAAGGCCTCCGCGCGTCGGCCCGCACATCAACCCGTTCCAGGCTGCTCCCTCCCCGGTCCGCCCAGGTTCCCCAGGCTCCGCCAGTTTGATACTCGAATTCTTCAACGACCGCATCGGCGAGCTGGTTCATCGAGATCCCCCCAACTTCGACGACTATTGCAACAGGCCGGACAAGTGCGATCCGATCCCCGTCGTCCCCCAGGACCCCGCCGTAGTCGCCCAGCAGAGTCGTAGAGTTGAGATGAGGATACTTTGCCTGAAGTCGTGTCCGATCCTTCGCCACCACCACATACCCGCCCGGAGCCAGGGTTGTGCCCAACGGGAAAGTGAAGGTGATTCCTTTCGTGAGCTTCCATCCGCTGAGATCCACGGCGTGGGCGCCAGGGTTGAACAGCTCAATGTATTCCTCGTTGTCGTCCCCACTTAACGGGTGAAACATCAGTTCATTGATGATGACAGGTGCAGGAGTTGGAGGCGAATTTTGGGAACCTGGCGTCGCGTGGGTCAGATGCTGGATTTCCGGCTGACCATCGGGGAAACGACCGGAGGAGATCCCAAGGCCTTGGGGACCATACTTCACAGAATCGATCACCCGCGATCGAGAAGGATTGAAGAGGACGAGATGCTCACCAGACGAACGGAGAGTGAATCCGAGCTGTTCCTCGTAGACGACGTGAAATCCACCCGGTGGCAGAACAGTTCCAGGAGGGAATCGAAATCCGTTATCTCCCACGACATCGGTCAACCCGGCACCCGAAAGATCGACGCTCCCCGGCCCACAGTTGAACAGCTCCACGAAGTCCGCCTCGCCCAAGGGGGAGTGTGTCCGCCATTCATTGATCGTCACCGAGCCGAGCGGATCCACGCGAAATCCTCCGGGTCGTCCGGGTGACCCTCCGACAACTTCGCTCGAGCTCCACGCACGCCAGGATCCTTCGCCGTAGGA
>VHDG01000108.1 GCA_016871475.1 Verrucomicrobiota bacterium | reverse complement strand
TCAGGTGATCGCGGATGCTCAAGGCACGGCACCATCATCCACTCCACCTCCAACTACCTGACGGTCCATGAAAGAATAGCTCATGAAAAAATTCATCCAACGTGTCCAGGATCTCTCCCAAAAGGCCTCGCAGTTCCAGCAAGCCGTCGAGTCGATTCCGGGCAAGGCTGCGGAGTTGAGAAGCGCAGCTTCCATGGCGCGCAATCAGATCCAGCAACTGCGCACCGATGTCGAGAGCGCCGTGGGCTTGCTGCGCACCGACAACGAGGAGTCTTTGATCCGCATCATCCAGGAGCTTGACGAAAGCCATGAGCTGCTGGAGAGGGCGGGCTTCCGGCTGAAGGGAGTGGACGTGGAACTAGCTTTGACTCCACGGCTGATGGTGTTGCTGGAGCGTGTTGAGGGCTCTGATTCTTCCGTGACGCAATCTTTGATCGAGAGCGCAGGGAATCTCGAAACGCCTGCTATTCTGCTTCAGGCACTCGCAAAGGCGGGTCGCATGGCTGAACGAGTGGAGACCAAGTGGATGCGGTACGCAGAGCTCTGCATTCTGATTGGGGCGGTGCCGTCGGTGAGAATTGGATGGCGTGCTGCGGGTGACACGCCGTCCACTCCTGTCCCCGCTTCTCTGCCCCTGCAGGCGAGTCACGAGCTCCCTGCATCGACCAGCTCCGCGGGCTCGACGTTGGGGAGTTATTTTGGGCAGAGCACACTTTTTGATCGGAAACCAGCCGCCACTCCGGTGGCACCCGCGATTCCGGTGAGTTCCGGACTTCCGGCTGAGGCTTCCACGAATCCAGCGGCATCATCCGTTCCGCCGGCCGTCCCGGCCCCGCCCGCTGAGGACTGGCGAAAAACCGCCTTGGACCGGTTCAAGAAGATGCCCGATCTCAGCCGTTAGGGATCGCGAGTTCCGGCCTGCCGTGGCTTGGCAATCCACCGCTTCACCTTGAGCCTTGAGCGGCTGCACAAGTGAACTTTCATGATCGATGGCTTGCCAGCTGACTTGCGGCTGGGTTTGATGCCGAAAAGACATCCTTCTCACACATGAAACCAACCTCACTTCTTGGACTCGCTCTCACCTTCCTCCTCGCCGCTCAATCCACCATTGCAGGTGCCGCGCATTCCGCCATCGAGCCAGTTCCCAGAGGTGACGGATGGTGGAAGGAACGACAGAATCTTCTCAACCAGCGAGCGAAGGATGCCGGGAAATCAGCCCAGGTGGTTTTTATCGGGGACTCGATCACCCAGGGCTGGGAGGGCGAAGGAAAGGAAGCATGGGCCAAACACTACAAGCACCGCAATGCGGTGAACCTCGGCATCGGAGGAGATCGCACCCAGCATGTTCTATGGCGGCTCGACAACGGAAACATCGATGGACTCGAGCCGAAGGTTGCGGTGGTGATGATCGGAACCAATAACAGCAATGGAGAGGACAATACTCCGGGGCAGATTGCGGATGGCATTGCTGCGATTGTTGATCGACTTCGGAAGAAGCTTCCGAACACGAAGGTTCTTTTGCTCGCGATCTTCCCGCGTAATGAAAATTTTTCTCCACAACGCGGAAAGCTGGCTCAGATCAACCAGGTCATCCGACGCCTGGCTGACGATCAACATGTGCACTGGGCAGATCTGGCACATCTTTTTCTGAATGATCAGGGAGCCATTCCCCGGGACATCATGCCCGACTACCTTCATCTCTCCCCCGCCGGATACGACATTTGGGCCAAGGCGATTGAATCGATGGTCTCCCGGTTGATTGGGGACAAGCCAGTTGCTGGTGCCGCTTCGGGATCGAAGAGTGATCTTGCCGGTAACTGGATTTTCAAGATCAACGGACCAGATGGCAAACCGGTGGAGAGCGCTATGGTCCTTTCCGTGGAAGGGACGCAGATCTCGGGCAAGTTCCAACGCGGGCCTGATTCCGATCAATGGTTGCCCATCACGGACGGACAGATCGAAGGAGATGGTTTTCGGTGGATGGTGAAGCGTGATCGCCCCTCTGGCGGAGACATGAGATACGCGATGAGCGGGAAGCTGAAGTCTGGAGGGGAAATCCAGGGCAAGGTGAAGACGACGTTCAATGGCGAGGAAGCGGTGTCCGATTGGAGTGCGCGTCGCAAACCCTGAGCGATCGCTGATGGCCTTCGGTGTAGGTGACAGACAGGACGCACATCTGAGTGGGCCGGAAAAGTTTCATCAACTCCATGATCCCGTCGCGCATCATCATCGTCCTGGTTGGCTGGTGGCTGGGAGTGTGCTGCACGAGTGCGGCATCCAGGCTCAACGTGGTCTTCATCCTCGCCGACGATCTGGGTTGGGGAGAGCTGGGAAGCTACGGTCAGAAGAAAATCCCGACACCAAATCTTGATCGCCTGGTTTCGCAGGGGATGCGTTTCACCCAGCATTACAGCGGGGCGCCGGTGTGCGCACCTTCACGATGTGTGCTGATGACGGGCAAACATCTGGGTCGCGCCGAGGTTCGCGGAAACCTCCAGGCACGCACCCGGTTCCCACAGTTCACCGAGGGCCAGTATCCTCTCTCAGCGCAGGCTCTCACCATCCCAACCCTGTTCCAGAGAGCCGGATATTCCACCGGAGCCATGGGCAAGTGGGGCCTCGGGCCAGTGGGCAGCACGGGCGATCCTAACAGCAAAGGCTTCGATCTATTCTTCGGTTACAACTGTCAGTCCGTCGCCCACAGCTTCTACCCACCTCACATCTGGAAGAACGCGGATAAGATCATCATCAACTCCAAGCCCATTCCCGGACACAAACAGCAGCCGGAAGGGGAGGTGAGAATGGAGGACTGGCTCGGGCAGTCCTATGCACCCGCGCTCATGATCCCGGAAGCAGAGAAGTTCATCGCAACAAATGCTCGAAAGCCCTTCTTCCTCTACCTGCCGTTCATCGAACCCCATGTGGCGATGCACCCGCCGAAGGAGGCGGTGGAACGTTTCCCGGCTGATTGGGATCGGGAGGTGTATCGCGGCGAAAACGGATACATCCCACATCCACGTCCCCGTGCAGCCTACGCCGCGATGATTCATCAGCTTGATGAACATGTCGGACGCGTACTCGCCGCGCTGGACCGCGCGGGAGTGTCCGATCGAACTCTGGTGATCTTCAGCAGCGACAACGGACCCACTCACGAAGGGCGGGGAGACTCCAGCTTCCATGTGGGCGGTGCGGATCCGAAGTTCTTCAACAGCACGGCCGGTTTGCGGGGCTACAAGGGGAGTGTGCACGAGGGTGGAATCAGGGTCCCCTTGATTGTTCGACTGCCGGGCCGGATTTCCCCCGGCACGGTGAATGCAACCCCCGGGTATTTCGCGGATTGGTTTCCCACCCTGTGCGATGCGGCGGGTCTCGACAAACCAACGGATCTCGACGGCCAGAGCCTCTGGCCGGTGCTCACGGGAGCAAGTCCGTCCCTCTCGTCGCGGAAACCCATGGTGTGGGTCTTCCCTGAATATCAGGGCCAGGTGGCGGTGAGACTGGGTGCCTTCAAGCTCGTCCGGCTGAATTTAAACACCCCTTCACCCGGCCCCTGGCGCGTTTATGATCTCGAGGCGGATCCAGGGGAATCCAGGGATGTCGCGGCTGCGCAACCAGACCTGATCCAACGGGCGGAGGAGCTTCTTCGTCGGGAGGTCAGTGATAACAAGCTGTTCCCGGTTCACATTCCGGGCGTCAACACCTCACCCGTCGAGTCCGAAAAGAAAGCGTTGTGAGCGAAGGATGGGGACTCCTACGACTGCTTGTCGGCGGAATCCGCACCCTGCGCCATCCTCACCGCTTCCACCAGATTCTCTCCCTGCAGCACCGCGGAGGAAGGAGATGTCTGCTCAGGAGCGATATCGAACGGCGGGCATGCGTGGGCAACAATAGAATAGCCGAGACTGGCGATCCATTGGGGTAGCAATTCTGGCGGCTGCAGCCAGCGGAAAGGTTCGCGCTTAAGAGCCAGCCAGGTGTCGACCAAGCGGCTGGAGGGACGGAACCCGGCGCGGCCCTGTGGCCACTGCACCATGTAGCTGAACACGACCGTCATGGGGCCTCCAGCAAGCGCGGGCAATCGATCGACCAGCAGAGACTCAACCTCATCGCGGCTGAAATACATCAGCAGCCCTTCGAGCACGACCATCACCGGGCCGGGTTCAGTGCCCACTTCGCCGGGCCAGTGTGAGTTCTTCGCCAGATCCGCAGCCACGAAACGCACCGTTGGCGGCACGGGGATTCCCGCTTTCAACAGTGCACGCCGCTTCGCTGTCTGCGTGGCCGGGTGATCTACTTCGACCCAGGCTACATCCGGGAACGACGGTGCTAGCCGTAACGCGAGAGTGTCGAGGCCGGCACCCAACACCAGGACGCGCCGCACGCCGCTCGCGAGCCCCGTCCGCACCCGTGCCTCGATCCAACGCTTGCGCAGCCAGTAGTGGCGGGTGATGCCCGGGTGGGTCATGCGCTCGATCGCATGCCAGACCGGACGCATCCATGCACATTGTATGGATCCGCGCAGAAAGCGGCCCCGCGCGCTGTCACCCAGGAGCGCCTCGCACAGCGCACACGCCCCCGGCGCCACAAGCGGAGCGGTCGTAGGGTCGGTGGCCAGCAACAGCGTGCTGGCGGCAATCACCTCGGCGGTGGCGCTTGCACGATCCTCCCTCATCGGAGGACGGCGCTGACGTGCTCATACCAGTCGCTCACAAAGCGTTCCTCCGGGTCGTACCGTCGTTTGGCAGCGAGAAAATCAGGCAGGCGCGGGTAGGCGCGCAGCAATTGCTCGCGCGTCGCGTGCCGGTGGTAGGTGAGGAAGAAACTCCCGTCCAGGTCCAAGGCAGCATCGATCAGTCCACGGAACGCATCGGCGGTGCATCGACGGCCGGCGTCGTCGTGCCGAGTGCGTAAGTTGAAGACAATGCACGCAAAGTCGTCCTTGGCCCACGGTAGAAAGCTGGTCGTATCCCGCAGGATTGAGCGGATCGTTCCGTAAATCACCTCGACGTTCTGCGCGCGCAGCACCGTTCCTGCAGCCTCCATGAATTGAGCCAGGCGTTGGCGGGGGACGTAGTGCTCCCCGATCACCAGCGTCTCTGGAACCGCTGAGGCGACTGATGTCTCGGGCGGTCTGTGAGACGCTAGGAACTCGGCGTAGCCGGGAAGGTAGGTGCTCAACTGCATCGTGTCCGACCAGTAGCCATTGCCGTGCGTGCCCACATAATGCTGGGCGTATAGCCGGAAGGCGGCCGCCTTGTCATTGTGCGCCAATCCCAGCAGTCGCAGCCATGCATCGGGCTGGAGATCGGCCGAGGCGTCATCCACCACGAGCGGCTCTGCATCGTCCACCGGTCGATAGCAGGCAAAGACACCGCGCTGCAGGAATGCCGGGTCACGCGGATCGATCACGAACTGGAAGTCACCGTACAAACAGCCCTGCCCGAAGCGCCTCCAGACCGCGTTCATTCCGTCGGACAGATCCAGCACGTCCACCAGCCGAACCACGCGACGACGCGGCGTCAGTCGCAGGGTGGCGGCGTAAATGATGCCGAACAGGCCGTAGCCACCGATCGCCAGCGAGAAGAGCTCCGGGTTCTCGGTGCGGCTGCAGAGCACCTGTTCGCCGTGCGCATCGACCAGGGTCAGGTCCTCGATGTCCTCGACAAGAGGTTGCATTGCGAGTCCGCGGCCATGCGCATTGGCCGAGATCGAGCCGCCGAGCGTGACGTTGTCCACGCCGGTCTGCTTCTGGCGGATGGCCCAGCAGCCGCCCCTGGGGGTCGCCATCGAGTGCGTCGCGGCGATCACATCAGGCCAGGTTGCGCCGGCCTCAATCCGCAGCAGCCCGCGTTCGCAGTCGGTGGAGAGCACCGACTTCAGAGCGGTGGTGTCGAGGTGCACTTTGTTGCGGGCGAACTGCTGTCCCCCCATGGCGTGGCGTCCGCCGGCGCAGCTCAGTGCACGACCTTCCCGCGCGGCAGCGCGAACGCCTGCCTGAAGCTCATCAATGGTGGAAGGGCGCTCCACCCGCAGCACTTCAGTTGGGTTCAGCGCGGAGTGGACATCATTCAGCAGGGGCATGGGATTTTCCTGGCAGACTCCGGCGGGATGGCATTTGGCTGCCGTCGGTTGCGCAAGCTTTGTTTCATAGGCGCTGCGGAACATGACTGGGAACGGACGAGAATCCAAGCGAATGGAGAAGGGCCTTTGACTTTGTCCGGTGTTCGGTTTTTCGGATGCGGCAAAAGTCAGTTGCCTGTGACGCAACAAGGCTTCCCAGTCGCTGTTGCGTTTGGCGATGGCTGGAAAAAAGAACCCCCAGAGCGTGGGTTGCCCTGGGGGTTCAGATCGAAGAAATCCAACCTGGATCAACGGCTGGACAATCTGAAGAAGGCAGCGTCTGCCTGTGCATTCAGCAAGAGGCTGTTGACGCCTTGTGCATGAGCGGGGGCGTCAGGGATCTCCGTCCACGGACCATCGACGGTTGGAGCCGACAGCAAACGAAATGCGCCTGCGGGACCCTGCCAGGAAACAACCACTTTGGAGGGTTGTTCCGCACTGCGAGCGGCGCTGAGGACAGGCCTTTGCCCCGACCCATCGCCCCCATAAAGCACGGCTTCAGAGACCGGGCCGGTAACGGCAGAACCTGCTTCGAAGCGGCCCATTTGCCTGGAGTAGCTGACTGCGACAACCAGCTTGGAGTCCTTTGGAATTGAAAGCCCGTTCAGCTCGAAACTGAAGTCGCCGGGAGCCGGAGCTTTGTCCTGCGCGGAACCCTCCACGAAGGAGGCAATATGTTTTCCAGGGAGTATTGGGCCGCCCTCCTCGTTCAGCGGCGCCTGATAGTAAACATCCACCACCGAATACGGATAATCCTGCACCTTGGGGATCGGAACCCGGCCATTGAGGAAGCCCTCGGTGGCGTCGCTCAAAGCAGGGATCGCATCCAGTTCGGTTTCCAGAGGGCCTTCGAGGACGCTGGCGTAGTAGATCTTGTAGTCACGGGAGTTTTCGAGGTGTCGGAATGGGAAGCCCAGGTAACGGCTATTCGAGATGTTGTTGCCCCGTGCCAGAACGGGGACCGTTCGGCCTGTGTCACTGAACTTGTCGCCCAAGCCCGTATGAATGTAGTTGGCTTCAAGAGCATCGCTGATCCCATCGCCATTGCTACCGATGCGCACGCTGCCCTCGCCGGACATGTTGAAGAAATCGGGTGCACCGATGAACTCGGCGGGGTAGGTGCTCTCCCCATCCACACCGATGTTGAAAAAGTTCCCCGCCACCACTGTGTTCACAGCCGCGTTGCCGCCGTAGAACTCGAATGTGCGGTCATAGACCGATGGGCCGAACACGTTCCGTTCATCGGCGTCCGAAACACCATCGCCGTTGGTCCCGATGAGAGTGTTCTCGCGACCGCGACCGTTTTCGAATGACTCTACGGATTCAAGTCCTTCGAGAATGGCGTATTCCTTGATGTCCAGGAAACTCAAACCATCGGCGAACACATTGAATCGGTTGCCTGAGATTCTCGCGTTGGGCAGCTCCAGACCCAGGGCCAATGACATGCCGATTGCGATGTTTCCTTCGGCTCGATCAGAAACACCGTCGCCATCCGTTCCGAATACAAGCCCGGACGAGAATGTATCCACATTCTGACCGCCGATGTTCACACGATACCTGAATCCGGTCACGGCGGCCCTCATTCCGCTGACCGAGACACCATCGGGACGAAGCCCGAACCAACATCCCTGGACCTTGGCATCCGTCGAGCCCTTTGCGAGAGCGACGCCGTAGATTGCGGGATCATCCACCCTGCCGCTGGTGTGGCGGCCTACGAAGCAGATGCCGCGCACCGTGAAGTTCTTGGCGGCGAACACCGGGAGAATCGCGTTTTCCGTGTCACCGTAGCCCGGCATGCCCGAACCATCATCGTTCACCATTCTCCTGGAGCGTCGAAGCACCTGGGCCTCGAGCTCTGGATTGGGATTCGGAGCGGTCTCATCTCCGATGCTGTCCAGCACGATCTTGATGACGGCGTTGTTCTTTTTGTCGAAGGCAGCCGTGTTTCCGGAAGCACCCGGCTGCGTGTAACCATCGATGGTCACGTTGTCGCGGGTGATGAAGTTGTAACCGCCGATAGGCGTTGCGATCCAGTGCGGACCCTTTCCCTCGATGTTGAAGTGAATGGAATCACCGGAGTTCAAAGCCTCAATGGCTTCTGCAAGGCTGGTTTTCCCATCATTGGGACCCGAGTCATTGTCATCTGTGGTCACGATGTGGACCGCTGCAAATGTGGTGGAGCAAGTCACGAGCGTGCTTGCTGCGAGGAGGCAACGCATTAAACGCATATTGAGTAATCCTTAGTCTTAGGGTTCCAAGGCTACAACCTAATCCAGATCAGCGACGGTGACCACTGGAAAAACTCCCAAGTTTACTTTGACTCTCCTTCTCCCCGGGTCTTCCCTTGCCGAACCATCCGCCACGTCTTTGCCCTGCGCATGGGTTGCCTGTATCAACCTCGCCAGCCTCGTATCGATGCAGTCGGCGGTCGCCCCCAACTTATGCAGCTCAGGTCATCCAACCTCACGCCGCGCCGAGGATTCCATCCGCGACCGGAACCTCTTTCAGGCTTCACCTCCTGGCTAGCCCTCAATTCAGCCATTATATGTTGGTCATCAGATATTTATGCGGCTGTGTTCTCCGTCACATCAACCAATGACTCGGGGCCTGGTTCCCTGCGACAAGCCATCCTCGACGGCAACGCGAACCGAGGATCCGGTGTCGTTTCGTTCAGTATCCCCACCCCTGGCAAGACGATCTCGCTGACCACGGCCCTGTCGGCCGTCCTTGGCCCTTTGTTCATCGACGGCTCCACCCAACCCGGCTTTATGGGCACTGCCCTGATCGAGGTCTCCGGCGCAGGGGTCCCGGGCGCGGGTCAGGACGGTTTTAGGCTCCGGGGGGGGCAGAGAACGGTGTCAAAGGTTGTGATGTCAAAGCGAGGCGTAGAGCTTGCGTAGAGACTGCAGGGCTTGGCTACAGGAGGTCGCAGAGAAGAAGTTGGCTCGGAGCCAGCGGATGAATTTCAATAAAATAAAGGGACAGGTCATTAGACAGATAGCAATTGACTCCCCTTGTGGAAGTTGGGTTGTATGTGGGCATGAGACAGGCGCGACTGAAGGCACCGGAGCATTTTCCCAAGGGTTATTACCACTGCATCTCGCGTGTGGTGGATCGTCAG
>VHDG01000107.1 GCA_016871475.1 Verrucomicrobiota bacterium | reverse complement strand
AGGAACCAGCCGCTCTCGTTCAACGTCACCTTCTTCGGCAACTCGATCTCTTCTGCGCGTCCGTTTCGGACCAGTTCGACTCGGGCCACCGGCTCGCGTGAATCCAGCCGCCCTTCGATCATCACGTCCAGAGTCGCCTGGTTCGCCTGGAACACGTGGCCGGGCAACTGACCGTTCGCCTTCACGCGCAGAAACGGCCCGTTCGACACGAACACACGCCCAGCCTTCACGCCGGCCAGCCACTTCGCCATCGTCGGCTCGCCCTCGATGTGGGCGTAGGCTCGATTGTAACCGACCGGATTGGGTAACACGCCACTCGCCGCGCCGGCCGAGGGCGGGATGCGGATGCCACCGTTCAAAAGGTGATAATAGATGTCCTGCGTCCAGAGACCGTTGCCATGTTGACCGGGATAGTTCTTCACGTTGCGCCGGCGGCCCCAGGCCTCACTGGCCAACATGCCGCTGCGATACATGTGGTTGTTCGCAATGCCAATCGAGTCGCCGATGCCATGTGCGATCCACATGGGCGTGTCCCACCAGAATGGTTTCTCAATGTCGATCCACGCGCCGGCGGCCTTCGCTTGTTGTGCGTAACCGAGCGACGACGGGAAGTGTTGTTCGCCGGCGGTGATGTCGATGGGGCGGTCGAGACCTAGCAGGAGCAGGGCGCCGCCGTCGCGTTCATCCTCGCCGCCGAGCAGATGAGCGAAGCGGTTGCCGTCAAACTGCCGGGTGAGCGGCACGGGCAGCGGCGTGTTCGTCCACTGGTTTGCCCGGTTCCACCAGGAGATGACCTGCCCGAAATGCAAGTCCTCGGCGCGCATGAGCAGTTCGACCTGGTCGACCGGCCGGTGAATGTGCATCTCGCCCGGCCACCAGCCCTCGGCGGGCATGTTGAACAGTCGGTTCAAGGCGAAGGACGCTTTCGCCGGGGCCTGGCTGGCGGTGATCTCGACGACTCCGGTTTCCGAAGACCATTCCGGTCCACGCTCGACGGTCACGGCGTAGCGGCCGGGCGGGACGTTGAAGACGGCTGAGCCGGGCGCGGAGATGTGATCGGCCCAGAACGGCGGGTTGCTCGCCGTCCGCACCGGTTTGCCATCTGGCCCCACGAGATGAATGCGCGCCGGCACGACTTCGCCTGTGTCACGCCGCGTGGTGATGATGGTGAGTTCGGCAGCGCTGGAAAAACTGATCGCGGCCAGTAGGGCAGGCAAAGCCAGCCCGCGTGGAAGGAAGCGAGGGTTCACGGATGTGACGCTCTCAAAGAAGGGTCTGTCGGTCAATTTGTCGCTGCATCTCGGTCGGAAGTAGCGCAGACCGACAGTCTGCTGCGTCGCGGATTGTCAATCCGCTTGCGTCCCGACGTCTCGTCACGCCCGGTTCATTTTGATCCTGGAGTATGCCATTCGGTGATACAGCAGAGCGAGCATCCCCTCCGTGATCCGCTGCCGGGGTGGACAACAAACCTGGGGCTAGGCTTGTCGTCAGTAGCTTGGTTGTGGGACGCGCGGCTCGTTGTCCACCCTTGAGGGTGAGAGGGACTCATCTGCAGCGGCGCTGAGAGATTCAGATACTTCGGACGGTTCGGGTCAAAAGTTTTGCCACTTGTCGGATGGATCAGTCTGGGCGACGAAGCGGCAAAGGCATGCAGTTGTAACGCTTCCTATAAAGACGGAGTATTCAGCGATGAAGAGAAATCCAATGGCCAGTAGTCACTGTTAGTCCCTAACGAGATGATCTACTGGCTCTTCATGCTCGGGATCGCAGTAATCGTCTGGGGAGTTCCAGCGCTTGTTTGCCTCTTTGCTTTTAAGGTGCCGGTGCTTCAATCACTCCTGTTCGGCTTTCTGTTTGGCTCACTGCTGTTGGGAATATTAGAGGCGCTGGGCATCTTGGCCAACTCGGTCAAGCGTTTGACGAAGAAGAAGAGTCGTAAGCCGTGATTTAGTGCTCAAGGAAATTGGGCGCTATAGTTCCGTGACTTGCGACGAGATCCATGATCGCCTCTCGGGGCGCCTCCTGACATACGGACAAAATGCTGGTCTAAATTAAATCCAAAGCAGGTTATGAACCCGTACATCATCATACTCATCAGGTTCGCTGCGGTCCTGCTTTGCGGTTCAATTCAATCGATGGAAGCAGCGGATGATGACTACAATTCTTGGTATCCAGTGCCCAGTCTCGCCAATCAATTCTCTATCAAGAATCACACTGGAATTGTAAGCGACTCAAAAGCGATAAGAATGCCTTCGGCGGAGATTCGTGGCTTGGAGATAAAAGACGATTCGGCGGCACATTGGCCAATGCTTGCAAATCGGATGACGAATGTCGCGTGGCTCCAAATCATGACCACGAATGTGATACTGTCGACTTCGTTACTTGCTTCGGTGACAAATTTCGAGCGGGTTGAGTTCCTTCACATCGTGGCGAAGCAAGCCATTCAAGTTCCCGATTCCGTAAGTCTTTTGACAAATTTGACGAGCCTAAAATATCTCGGACTTGTTGTTCCCAAAGCCACAAACATTAGCGCCAGGATTTACGGTCTGGCAACGCTGAGGGAGATATTCCTTCGAGTGGACTCTGTTGCTTTGCCTGATGGAATTTCTAATTTGCATCGTTTGCAAATGTTGCGAATTCACAGCTCGCTAACTACACCGATCATTGGTTTGCCGCTGGACTTGGCGGCGAGCAACGTGCGCCATCTGGAAATCTTTCGCGTTCCTAATCTGCCCAATATGTTACCGAGACTGCCTAAGCAGGTAATTGGACTCTATGTTTTCAGATGTAAGCTTGATGCTTTTCCAAGCGAGTGGCTAAGTTGTTCCTCTATCCAAGCTCTCGTTTTGGGAAAGAACGAATTCACGACGTTTCCGTCTGAATTGCTTGCGCTACCTTCTTTGAAACGACTCAGCTTGGAGTTGAACAAAATTACGAATGTTCCTCCCCTGAAACTTTCGGACGACCGCCAACTGAAAATCCATTTGAAGGGCAATCCCATTGAGCAGTTTGCATCTGAGAATGAGCCTTTGGTACAACACGGAGTTCTTCAAAAATAGCTGAAAGCTCTGTCCCGCCGTGCGTGTAATTAACCCGAAACTGAAGTGACCTCCTTGCCATCAAACACGAGCTATTTGTGAGACGCCGCACTAGGCAGCGTCAGGGCTCAGTTTGTCATCACAAACTTTGATGCTGTTCCGCCTGTGTTCTGCTCTCCCAGCAGGTTAACGCTTCTGTCCCTTCCGCAGTGCCTCGCTGAACCAGTCGTTGGCGGGAGCCGTTTGCTTTGGTGGGGCTGTCGGCCTTGGCCTAGGGCCGTTGCTCCGGTCTCCTCCAGATCCTCCCCGGTCTCCCGCTCTTGCTGATGTCAGATCCGGGACCGCTTTCATGCTCAGGGCGATTCGCTTTCGAGGGAGATCCACTTCCACCACCGTCACCATCACCTTCTGATGCACCTTCACCACCTCCGAAGGATCCTTCACAAACCGGTCGGAAAGCTGGCTCACGTGCACCAGACCGTCCTGATGGACTCCTATGTCCACAAAGGCACCAAACGCCGTGACGTTCGTCACAATTCCAGGAAGTTTCATTCCCGGTTTCAGATCTCCCATCTCCGTGACGCCTTCCTGAAAGGAGAATGTCTCAAACTTCTGCCGCGGATCCCGTCCAGGCTTCGCGAGTTCCGTCAGAATGTCTTCAAGCGTGGGCATCCCCAGTCCCTCGCTGACGTAGCGGTCCAGTTGGATCCCTTGACGCAACTCCGCTCGCTGAAGCAGTGCCGAGACTGCCACTCCCAAGTCCCGCGCCATCGAGTCCACCACGCCGTATCGTTCCGGATGCACGGCGCTCGCATCGAGTGGATCGGAGCCTTCGCGGATCCGCAGGAAGCCCGCACATTGCTCGAATGCCTTGGGCCCGAGTCGCGGCACTTTTAGCAGGTCTTTCCGGGTGCGAAACGGCCCGTTCTCGTTGCGATACTGCACGATGTTCCCCGCCAGTGTCGGGCCCAGCCCCGACACATAGGCGAGGAGTTGTTTGCTGGCTGTGTTGAGTTCCACACCCACGCGGTTCACGCATGAGACCACCACGTCGTCCAAACCCGTTTTCAGGGAGGGTGGATCGACATCGTGCTGATACTGTCCGACACCTATGGATTTCGGATCCAGCTTCACCAGTTCGGCCAGCGGATCCATCAGCCGACGCCCGATGCTCACGGCACCACGCACCGTGACGTCGTGGTTCGGAAACTCGTCGCGGGCCACCTCGCTCGCTGAATAGATCGAGGCCCCGCTTTCATTCACCATCACCACCGGGATGGAGGCTGGGAGTTTGAGCGCGCGGACGAAGGCTTCCGTCTCCCGGCCAGCCGTTCCGTTGCCGATTGCGACGGCTTCAACCTGATGTTTTTGAACGAGGGTGCGGATGGTGTCTGTGGCTTCACGGACCGCTGATGCCGACTGACTCGGATAAACAACGTCGTGGTGCAGCAGCTTGCCCTGGCGATCGAGGACCACGAGCTTGCATCCCGTGCGAAAGCCGGGGTCGATGGCCAGGACATTCTTGCGGCCGAGTGCAGGAGCCAGCAACAGCTCGCGCAGATTGTCAGCAAACACGCGGATGGCCTCGGCGTCGGCTCGCTTCTTGGTCTCCATGCGTGCTTCAGCCTCCATCGCAAAGGAGAGCAGTCGCTTGTAGCTGTCCTGCACGGCCAATCGTACCTGCTCGCCTCCCGGGCGGCCTGGTGCCTGGACAAACATGGGTTCCAGGATTTGAAGGGCACGTTCCTCGGGTGGATGCATGCGTACGAGGAGAATCGACTCTGCTTCGCCTCGGCGCAGGGCCAGCATTCGATGACTCGGGATCGTCTTCAACGGTTCGGACCAGTCGAAGTAATCTTTGAACTTCGCACCTTCCTCCTCTTTTCCAGTGAGCACTTTGGAACGGACCGTTGCTTCGTTCTGAAAGATCTCCCGGAGTCGGGCTCGCGCAGTGGCATCTTCGCTGATCCGTTCCGCAACGATGTCGCGTGCTCCTGCCAGGGCAGCTGCCACATCAGGGACTGACTTCTCAGCATTCACAAAGGCGAGAGCTTCTGTTTCGGGCTGGACCTCGGTCTGAGCTTCGAACAGCCGGATAGCCAGCGGCTCCAGTCCGGCCTCGCGCGCGATCGTGGCCTTGGTGCGACGTTTCGGACGGTAGGGGGCGTAAAGATCTTCGAGGGCGTTCAGTGTCGCCGCAGCCTCCATGGCGGCCTTCAACTCAGGGGTGAGCAGGCTGCGTTCCTCCATCGATCTCAAGATCGATGCGCGACGATCCTCGAGTTCGACCAGTTGGATCATGCGATCCCGGATCGCCCCGATGGCAACCTCGTCGAGACTGTCGGTTGCTTCCTTGCGGTAGCGGGCGATGAAAGGGATGGTTGCACCTTCGGCCAGAAGATGGCTGACGGACAGGACCTGGCGTGGCTGGAGCTTCAGTTCCCCCGCCACCTTCGACACAAAACGTTCGTTCATGAAATGGAGCGGCGATTGAAGAAGACCGCTGCCATCGGGACAAGCCGGAAATCTGTGTCAGGATTTCCCTGCGGGGGATGGAACGTCTTTGGGTCGGTGATCGACAACTTTTTGCTCTTTGAGCTGCACTCCCACGCCTTGGAGGGTGCGCATCTCATCTGCGTCATGGAATACGATCCGATTCAGATGCAATTCGGTCTTTGCGGAGAACTCGTTTTGCAGGTTCCGGCTCAGGGTCTGGGTGTCGGTAATCCCGATCGGATGGACATGAAGCACCACTTCATCCACTTCGCAGGGATCATCATTGCGTTTTCGCAATTCCAGCTGCCAGGCACCCAGGGCTTCAGAGTCATCCAGCACGTGCTCCAGTTGATTGAAATCCACCAGCGTGCCCTTGATCTTGTCCAGCTGAAGTTCACGAACGTCTGATTTGCGACGGATGTTTCCCACCAGCCTGGGCACGCGTCGGCCGCATCTTGGGCAGGGTTCGTGCACCAGGCCGCCATCGATGACATCGCCGGTGCGGTATCTCAGCACGACGCTTCCCCGGGAATCCAGCGGGGTGAAAACCAGTTCCCCGGGGCTTCCGGGTGGCAGGGGGTCGCCGGTCACTGGATCGACGACCTCCATGATGCCGAGGTCGGGATAGAGATGATAACCCGACGGAGTTTCATCGACAGGGCAGGGGCATTGACCCCAGGCCATCTTGGCTTCGGTGAACCCGTAGGTGGCAACCACGTCCAGGTTGGGAGATCCAAGATCGTGGGCCATGCGTGCGAGCTTGCGTCTCAGGCCTTCGGCCACTCGTTCGCCTCCCAGGACGACACGTTGGAGCCCTTCGATGCGCATCCCCGTCTCAACCGCGTGTTGGAGCACATGGTAGATAAAGGTGGGCATGCCGATGAGCACGTCGGGCTTGATCTTTTGGATCATTCGCAGGTTGCCGTCGGTACCCATGAATTTCCCGCCGCCTGTGCTGAGGACGAACACACCGAAAGCAGCACCCCCGTAGTGCGTTTGCCAGAACGCGAGGTGTGGCGCGTATGGAAACAGGTTCAACAGCTTCAGATCACGGCGGGCTCCGCAGACCTCGAAAAGCCGTCGGCCTGTGTCACCCAGGAGATTCAGATCGTGCTGCGAATAAACGAAGGGCACTGGATCCGCCGAGCGACCGGTGGTGGACGTCAGGAAGATCGGCCGGAACTCCCGCTCGAAACCATCCTGAACGGCCTGTTTTCCTTTAAAGAGGGCCTTGAGCAGGGTGGAGGGTCTGCGTTTGAGCACTGCTGGGTCCGGAACGATGATGAACTCCCTGGCCCGCTGCGGGTGGTCGGGTGAAGGCATCAGGTCTTTCTTGCTCGTAAAGGGAATCCGACGCAGGTCGTCCAGCGAGCGGATGGAGTCCGCCGACAGCCCGGCCTCGGCGAAGAGCGCGCGGTATCGGGCGGAAAAGGGCAATACGACGTCACCAAGGTAGGTTCGCAATTTGCGAGCCTGGCGTTCCCTCAATTCCCGTTCATCAAGTAGATCCCAGGGCGAGTGATGGCTCATGGTTTTCATGGGGTGTGGTCCTTTCCTTCAACAGCGCGTGGATCGCCTCCATCTGATCCTCCGCCGCGCGACGACCGATCTCGATGTATTTGCGAGGCTTGTTGAATTCGATCCAGCTGGAATCGAGTGCCAGAGGTCGGATGACAAGATCAGCCCGGGCGCAGGCTGCTTCGGCTACCCGAAGCTGTGCGCCATGCACGGCCCGCATCATCGTGTCCAATATGTTTCCTCTGGCAAAAGCGTTCAGGTGTTTATGGATGCATCGAAGGAATCCGGATTGTCGGCCCACCAATGCAGCCTTCTCTCTCTCCTGCTCCTCGCAGCATCGCATGATGGGAGGAGTGGGAATCGTGTTCACCGCGATGACCTTGTCCATGCCCATCTCCCGAAGGACATCCACCGGCAGCGGATCCGCAATCCCGCCATCCATGTACAGCCGTCCGTTGATCCTCACCGGCACACACACACCGGGGATGGCAACACTCGCGTGGACGGCTTCAGCCACCTCGCCTTGGGTGAAGACATGTCGTTCCAGGGTGGACCAGTCGGTGGCGACGATGGTCGCAGGGCGAACCATGTCGGAGAAGTGGAGGGAACCGATGGTGAGGCGGAGCCGGTCAATGGCCTTGCTACCGAGCAGAAAGCCGCGCCGCGGGGGGAACACGGGATCCATCAGCTTCCAAAGGCCCCATCGACCTTCCAGCTCGCAGGCGAGCTCCTCCATTCTCTGGCCATTGTGTCCGAAGCCCCAGATTGCAGCGATGTAGGCTCCCATGCTCGATCCTGCGATGGCATCGATGTGGATTCCTTGAGCCTCGAGGGCCTGGATGACGCCGATGTGGGACAGGCCCTTGGCTGCGCCGCAAGACAGAGCCAGTCCGATCTTGATGCGGCTCTTGGGACGGCACGACGGGCGGTGAGGATTGAGACCGCACGTGGACGCTCTGGGCCTGGATCTTCGAGGCTCGGTGGAGCGTCGGTCGGCCGGGTGGTCATCCCGAATATGGATTCGCGCGATCATTCTCGTCATTCCCGCCACCGCGGTTCCGACGCCCTCTCCTGCCCTGATCCTCCATCCTTCAGCTGATCATGACGCGCATCGGACTCCAGCCGGTGTCGTGTGAAGTTGAGGCTCGCCCACGGTCCTGAATGCGATGGGTCAACTTCTGATGCAAACTAAGCCACCGCGCTTGCGCCGTCAAAAAAGTGGTCGCGAAAAATCAAAAATAAAATCAAGCCACGGCTCGAGCCTTCCGGCTTCCGGAGTTGTCCAATTTCAAGGCACCACCCCAGTCGTCTTCTCCTCCGGATTTCCGTTTCTTCAACTACCTGTGAAGCTCCTTGAGAAGCTCCACCGCTACATCAGCCAGCTTTTCACCCGTTCCCGGTTCGGCATAGCTGTGATGCCCCGTCCAGACCTGATATCCGCCCAGCTTGTGGCCTTCCAGGTTCGGCAGGTAGCCGATCCAATCATTGGCCAGCTCCGCCACATAGGTGTGGCGGAAAGGTGAGCGGTTCTTGATGTCGAGCCCCAGCTGCGTGAAGTACTCCGCAGGCACCCCGACCAGGGCGACATCCCCGATCCTCACCGCCTGGACCCATGTGGAACGCTCCTTCCCCTTGTGGGGCGCCAGCTCGCGTCGCATGGTCTCGAAAACCTTCTCCACAACCATGGCTCCGCCCGGGTGGTACTTCCTGCAATACCTGGCCACGGCGGCTGCCTCTGCTGCTTCATCGAACTGTCGGACCCGAAACGTCACCTCCCTTTTGATCGAAGCGAGGCGGTCAACGGGCCTGGGAGTGGCTTTCGACAGGGTCTCCTTGACCGCATTGTAAATCTGGGTTGTGCACTCAGCCCCGGATAGATCGAGATTGTGAGTCGACCCTGAAGCTCCTTCGAGGAACAGGACGGGCGCGCCTAAATCAGCTTCGAGGTCCTGGGCGGCGAGTCCGTAGAAGGCTGGGGACTTCTTGGCGGGGAGACGAGTTCCGATCGTGTGGGTGCTGTGGTTGAACAGAATGCCACGCCAGCCTCCCGCCGGGTTGCGGAATGCCAGAACCGGCAGATCCGGATCAAAAGGTCCCGTCGGCCGAACGAAATTGCTGCGCGGACCGATCCAATAGATCTGTCCGTCATCCAGGAGCACACGGCTGTTCTGTCCCACCGTCTTCTCCTCT
>VHDG01000106.1 GCA_016871475.1 Verrucomicrobiota bacterium | reverse complement strand
AATAGAACGCCTTCCTCACAAACCACCAGGGTGTGATTCGCTCCGACCTTGAGCGGAGGCAGACCCAGGGCTGCAAAGGATGGCATCTGGCTGCTGTCATTATAGTTCACCACGAACTTATCGCGCGCGAACTTGCCGCCTCCGGGATAGGTGATCGTGCTGCGATTGAATGCGGAATGTCCCGTGTTGGCAGCGCCACTGGTAGTTGTAACGACTGCTTCAGGAGATGGCAGGTCGTACGCAAAGTAGAGGAGATCGAGCAGATGGCATCCCCAGTCTGCCAGTTGTCCACCCCCTGTTTCCCAATAAGCCCGCCATCGTCGAGGTGCGAGGTTGTCCGTGTAGTGAAGGTCCTGGGAAATTGGACCTCGCCAAAGCTCCCAGTTCAGATAATCCGGCACCGGTTGGGCGGGGCCGTAGTCGCTCCACGCATCCACAAAATAATGGCCTTTGGCGACATTCCCAGTCCACACGTGCGCCTCCACCGGGCGGCCCAGTTGATTGGATCGGAGAATCTCAACCGACTGCATGCGCCCCGTGTTGCAGGCACGCTGGTTTCCCATCTGCGTCACCAGGTCAGGACGTGCCTGGATTGCGTCGCGGACCAAACGGAGCTCGGACAACTGATGGACCAGCGGCTTCTGACCATAGATGTGCTTCCTGTGCTTGAAGGCAGCCAGGAGCATGGGGGCGTGGTGATGATCCGGGGTTTCTACGATCACAGCGTCGAAATCGCCGGCCTTCTGGGCGAAGGCTTCGCGGTAGTCGGCCACTCTCCAGGCCCTGGGAAATTCGGTGCCGACCTTGTCGAGTTCCTTGAGATCGACATCGCAGAACCCCGTGAACTCAACCATGGGATGGTCTTTGAGGTTCGAACGTTCGAGTCCTCCGATACCGCCGACGCCGATCTGGAAGATGCGAAGTTTGCTGTTCTTGTTGGTTTGTGCCCGTGCGCTGAGGGAGAGGGACGCGGCGCCGATTGTGACGACGGCACCTGATCGGAGAAAAGCCCGGCGGGACACGGTGGGGATGGATCGGATCGAATCACTTTTCATGGCAGATGGGGCGGATCATGGATGGCTGGTGATTAGGCTCAAGAACAAATCCATGGCTCCGCGTTTGGGGAGGTGCTTGAGGTCAAAAGTCTTGCGCCTGCGAGGCTCGTGCTCCACATTACGCCCTCTTTTCGGCGGAGAGATGGCTGAGTGGTTTAAGGCACACGCCTGGAAAGCGTGCGTAGGTAACACTACCGAGGGTTCGAATCCCTCTCTCTCCGCCAATTCCTGCTTCAGTTTGGTTCTTCCGGTGTGAGGAATCTCCCCTTCTTGCTCAGGCTGCGAATAGAGATTCCCTGCATCGAAAGCAGAGCCCAGCCTACCAGGAGGAACAGAATCTCTCTGCTCCGTCTCAAGACGGCATACGCGTAGCAGAAGGATTCCGGAAAACCGGCAGCCCTGCCCAGTAGGATGATGCCGGTCTCCTGCACGCCCAAAGCCGCAGGAATAAAAAGCCCGAGGATCTTTGCCACTGCGACAAAAGCCTCCACAGCCAGCGCCTGCACCCAGGTAACCGGGGTCCCAAGCAGTTGGGCTGCAACCCAGATTTCAAGAGTATCCAGAAACCAACCACAAACGTACGCACAAAAGCTCATTCCGAAAAAACCCCGCTCGCGGTTGTAAAACCCTGCGATGGATGCATCGAGCTTTTGGATTTTTTCCCGTCTCTCCTCCAGAAAACGCCGGGCCACCCTGAGTTTGGCGGCAACAACGGAGGCGATTCGGATGAGGCCTTGTGACTGAATCCAGAACATCAGCGCAACCACCACCAGGCTGCCTGCCATCACGGTCCAGAGGCCTTGTCGCATGGAGGATTCAGGGGGGAGGAGAGAGGAGAATGCCCATGCGGCGGCAGCGAGATACACCAGTTGGGCGAGTGTCTGAATCGTCTTGGAAACGACGGCTGCTGCCGTGGCTCTGCTGATGGGCACCTGATGCTTTTTTAGAAGGAAGACCTTCAGCGCCTCTCCGCCGACGTAGACTGATGGCAGCACATTGTTGAGCGATTCCCCTGACCAACGGATCCGAGCCATCGTGAGGAAGCTGGCCTTGCCGGTGCCCGCCGACCCAAATGCCATTTTCCACCCCAGGCTGTCTGCGAGATAGACAAGTGTATAGGGAAGAAACACGAGGGGGGCCCACCAGCCAAGAGTGGCAAGTTGCTGGCGAATAAGCTTCCAGTCAGCGTGCCAGAGCAGTGCTGCACAGAGTGCCAACCCTGCCAGGAGCAGAACAATGCGCATCCAAAGCTTCACGCCAACCGCCCTCCACCGCGTGCTCTAAACTGCAACGCCAGGCACGCGATCCAGAAACAATTGGATCCGACAGCGGCCATCCAGAGAAACCAATCGAGGCGTCCAGCTATCGCCAGCAGGAGAACCAGGACAGAGAAATCCCGGCTGGTTGCCCCGTCCAGAAAACGTTGAAAGCGACCATCCGCCTTCAACTCAGGAGACTTGAGTGCTCTGAGTACCACCAGGAAGGAAATCAACCCGCCCGCCACGCTCGCGGCTCCCAGCGTAAGGGCGAGAGAGGGATCCCCGGTGCGACTTAATCCCAAGGCAATACCCACAAAGATGGCTCCATGAACGATTTGATCTCCGATGATATCAAGCCACTTTCCTATGGCTGACTCCTTGAACACAATCCGGGCGACATCGCCATCGACGCAATCAATGACCGCAGAGGCTTGGAAGAGCAGTGCACCCAGACCCCCAGAAGCCCAGGTGCCTTTGGCCAGCAACCAAGCCCCGGCCAGACCAACCAGGATCGAAGCCACGGAGATCTGGTTTGGGGAGATCGGGGTAAGAATCAGACGCTTTGAGAGGAGCAGACGTCCGATGGGGCGGTTGAACCATCGATCAATGAACCCGTCTGTAGAGCTTGTGATGGAGTTCCAGAGTTGACGGGTGGCGATTTCAGCCTCCTTTTCGTTTCTAACCGGAGCAAGCACACCAGCTGAAGCCACACAGGGCAGTCTTGCCAGGGCGGCTTCAGGGTCGTCGAGGTCCTGTGCAGAGATCAGGCCGATGGGGGCTTTTCCCGACTTGTCGCTTGCCAGCCTGCCGTCTGCGCCCAGCAGGTGTTGCAAGTCCGTCGTCTGGACCAGCCATGTGTCTGTGAGGAACAGGAGCTTGCCTGAGATTGTGGGGCTGAGCTCGGAAACAACAGTAAAGGGAATGCTCCAAGCTTTGGTGCGCGGCAAATCGGGCAATGGCAGGCGTGAAAGAACGCGGAGCGGAGAGAAACCTGCTCGATGGCAGGCCACCAGCAACCGGTCCAATACGGGCAAGCCAGCCACACTCAGTGTGGGCGAAGCGTCTGTTCGGACGATGATTGCGGGTAAGCTCAAGATTGCACTGTCGCCGTGGCCGCCTTGCTGCAAACCGCTGCTGCGGTCCAGCAAGGAGAGTCCTTGGGCAAGGGGCGCTTAATAGGTGTGGATGGAGATCTGGGCAAGGTCTTTCTTCAGACTCATAGGGCATCACGAACCCAAGCTCCGATACAAGAAGCTGATAATAAGAGTTTTACGTATATCCAAACCGTGAGAGTCGACCTGGTTACTCTGTGCCACTTTGGAAAAAAGAGACGGTATTCGCACAGGGGATGGAGGGGCGGGATAGTCCAGAAAACCAGCCGGGTTGGTTTAGGCTGTCTCCCACCGGACTGGACGAGAAGGAAATACCGGAGTGCTGTCCTGAAAATGGGCGAATGAAAGGGGATCTCTCCGTTTTCCGGGTTGCCAAAGGCCATTATCCGTGCTTTTTTCTATAGTGCATTCCCGAACGATAGCTCGTTGCACATGGACGCGGCGTCGATGCGAGCCGCCGCGTGCTCAATCGCATTTGTTCGGGGGAGCACAAACACGTGTTATAGTCATCGTACCAGTACCAACCTAGAAGTGAACAACCCTATGCGACGTTTCCTACTTGCATCCCTGCTCTTGGCGTCGTTCCTGGCACCGCGAGTGTCATCCGCCCAGGACACGACCCCTCCAGTTCTGCTCTCTGCGACCAGAACGGCATTCAAGCAATACCTCATGGATGAGGATTTTCAGCTCGAAGAAACCAACATCACCTCTCTGCAGATCAACGTGGTGTTCTCTGAGCGAATGCGGACCAATGACAACGATCCCAACAGCGTCATGAATCGTGCCAACTGGCATGTGACGACTGTCGGAGGTACGCCTGCGATCACTCTGAGTGTACTTGACGTCACGCTTACACCTGTGACTCCGCGCACAACCTCAAATCTAACGCTCACCGTCAATGCGCCCGTCGGGGTGACGCGTGACTGGCGTGTCACCGTGTCGAATGTATGGGACACGGCAGACAATGAGATCGTAACCACTGGCAACACCAATAACCGTGTGAACCTCACTTCGCGGGAGGTTCTCGTCCACCGCAATGCCTATTGGATCTACGCGGATCAAGGCTATTTCGGAAATCTGGACCACAGGTTTTACGACGATTCGTGGGCTCAGCCGAGTTTCAACGACCTCGCGTTTGGTTATGCCAAGGGTGCGTTCTTCATCGGCACCGACGGCACTCTACCCCCGTTTGCTAACACAGGCCTTTGCTGCAATGAAGGCGAGGTTGAGATCTCTTCGAAAACCTACTATTTCCGGAAGGAAATCCGACTGGGTGAGGGAAGCCTTTTCAACAGTGTTTACGAAATGCGCTACATGATGGGTGATGGCATGGTGATGTACCTGAACGGGAAGGAGATTTATCGCACCAACATGCCGGCCAACATCAAGCCAACCTACGATACGCTCGCCACTCGCTCTGGGGGGGCGACCTTCGGCACCGCATTTTTCACGATCCCGACATTTGGAGACCATGCCAGGGCTGGGACCAACATCCTCGCTGTCGAGGTGCATACAAGCGTGGTCAATGATCCGAGCCTGTCGTTTGGTCTGGAGCTGTTTCAGCGCTATACGAATCGTGATGCGGGCCCTCTTCTGCTCCTCACCCAGCCTCAGGACGTCTCGAATGTCTTGGAGGGCACCAGTGCAAGCTTCGAACTCAAGCCGGATGGACGTTCACCTTTCCGTTATCAGTGGCTGGTCACCACCACGAACAACGTCACGATCACGAACGTTTCGGCAACAAATCGGGTGTTTGACCTCCAAAATGTTCCGCTCGCTTACCACAAAGCCAGGGTTTTCGCCCGGGTGACCGGAGGAACTCCGAGCAGCACGGTTGTCAGCTCCAACGCCATCTTGACGGTGGTGCCCGACGTTGCGGCTCCTTCGCTCCTCTCCGCCGAGCATGACCCAGCCGAAGGCGGGGTGGTGCTGACTTTCAGCGAGGTCATGAAGGCAAGCACCCTTCTAGACAAGGCCAACTACACCATCACCAATCAGGCCGGCCAGACCATTGTCATCGGCTCTGTTTCGAACATCGATGGACGCAGCGTGGTTTTGAAAACCACTGGCACTCCGACGCTGACTTCGCGTTGGTTCATGACGACCCGGAATCTCTCCGACAACGCTGCGGGCGCGAACCCGCTTCCTGCCGACCGGCTTCATACCATTGGCGGGGACTTCGTTCTGTTGCCGATGATTTCAGATTGGCGAGTATATCAAAATGGCACTAACGGACCTGTGGGCACAAACTGGACGCTAGCCAACTATACCGAAGTTCCGGGTTGGACCACGGAACGCGCTGGTTTCCGCCTTGATACCGCATTGCCCTTCCCTATCGAGCAGAACACCTTCCTGTTCCCGACCGACACCGAGGGCAACCGCCTTCTGACCTACTACTTCCGTAAGACCTTCAACTTCACAGGTTCCACGAACGGGATGTTGCTGCTCCTGGATCAGGTTGTGGATGACGGCATCGTGGTTTGGGTCAACGGTAAGATTCAACACCGCTTCAACATGGCAGGAACGGCTGTGCCGACCTACACAACGTTCGCTTCTGTAGAGGTGATCAACCCGATTCGAACGAATGACATCCGTCTCACGCTGACGAACCTGATCACAGGCGTTAATCAAGTGGCTGTCGAGTTGCATCGACGCAACGCGACAACCGACGCAGATGCGGCTTTCGGGATGGAGCTCCGGGCTCATTTCGATCTGATCTCCCAGACCATCGTTCAGCCCCCACCGACCTTGGACATCACAGCTCCGGTCGCAAACGCCGAGGTGATCCGCACCACGTCGCTCAACATCACCGCCAACGCCGCCGGTCAAGCCGGGGCTACCATCACCAAGGTGGAGGCATTCGATGGAGCCACCAAGATTGGTGAGGACACGACAGCTCCCTACTCCATCGACTGGACAACCACCGGTGCGACGACCTTGGGAGACCATAACCTCCGGGTGGTTGCTACAGACAGTCGCAACTCTACTACCGAGAAGACCGTGTTGGTGAAGGTGGTTGTGCCTCCTCCTCCCACGCTTGACATCACGGCTCCCGCGAACAACAGCGATGTCATGCAGACCGTCACCGCTGTCATCAATGCAACTGCCGCTGGAGTCTCTGGAGCGACGATTGCCAAGGTGGAAGTCTTCGACGGAGGGACGAAGATCGGTGAAAACACCAGTGCCCCTTACTCGGTCAACTGGGTGACATCCATGGCCACGGCTTTGGGTAATCACACCATTCGGGTGGTCGCCACGGATAGCAGGGCGGTAACTACCGAGAAGAGCATCACTCTCCGGGTGATCGCTCCGCCGCCACCGACCATCGCCATCACAGCACCAACCGCGGGCACCAAGTTCACGGTAGGCGATTCGGTCACCATCAATGTCAACGCCGCTGGCCAGTCAGGTGCGACAGTCTCCAAGGTGGAGTTCTTTGATGGAGTCACGAAGATTGGTGAAGACCAATCTGCTCCCTACTCGATTGGTTGGTCCACAGGGGCCGCCGCGGTCGGAGCTCATAACCTCCGTGCGGTTGCCACTGACAGCCGGAACCTCACAGCGGAAGCAACTGTTTCTGTGACCCTCGAAGCTGCGACTGTGGTGCCCGAACTCAAGGTGGTCATCAATCCAGCCCGCACTCACGCGGTAGTGACTTGGCTGCCCGCCAATGCCCCTGGCTTCATTCTCGAGAGCTCCTCGAGCATCAGCCCAGCGAATTGGCAAGCCGTAGCTGGCAACCCTGCCAGTGGCTACAATGCGGCCCTGAACAGCGGATCACCGAAGTTCTACCGCTTGCGCAAGCCTTAAGGCTGAGCTCAGGTTGTAACTTCTAACACGTGCCACAAGGCGCCGGAGTTTCTCCGGCGCCTTTTTTGTTTTCGCGTGACATGCCTTCCTCCGGCAGGCAAGGTTCGCGCCCTAACGCAAACCAAGCGGGTGGACTGCAGCGGTGGTTCGTTGCCATACCCGCCTGAACCTATGCCTGAACTTGTTGGAAATCTGTTGGTTGCCCAGTCTGGCGGGCCTACCGCCGTCATCAATGCCAGCGTCGCTGGTGTCGTTTTGGAAGCTGGGAAACACGAGTGCATCGAAGAGATCTATGGAGGCCTCAACGGCATCCTGGGGATTCTCAACGAGGATTTGATCGACCTGAACGATGAGAAAGCCAAGACCATCGAAGGCCTCAAGTACACACCCGCTGCAGCTTTGGGCACGTGCCGCTACAAGATCGATTTCACGAAAAAGCCTGAGAACGCCGCGCGTGACATGGACCGGTTGTTCGAGGTGTTTCAGGCGCACAACATCCGCTTTTTCTTCTATATCGGTGGCAATGATTCCCAGGACACCGCCAATAAGATCCACCATGAAGCCATCAAGCGTGGTTACGAGATGTGTGTCATCGGTGTTCCCAAGACCATCGATAACGATTTGCCCCACACGGATCACTGCCCGGGATTCGGATCCGTAGTAAAGTACAATGCGGCAACGGTCATGGAGATCGCCCTTGATGTTGGAGCAATGGCCACCGATGACGGAGCTTGCTGCCTCGTTGAGGTGATGGGACGTGGGGCTGGATGGATTGCTGCAGGGACTGTCGTTGCCCATCGGACAGAAGACGATGCGCCTCACATCATCCTTGTTCCTGAAATCGCCCTCGAGGAAGAGGCTTTCCTTGAAAGGGTTCGCGCGACGGTAGAACGCCTGAAGTACTGCGTGGTAGTCGTTGGTGAAGGGGTTAAGAACAAGCAGGGCGAGGAGATCGCCGCGGATAAGAGCAATCTGGACGCTTTTGGACACCCCGTTCTTTCGGGAGCGGCCGATAATCTTGGGAAGCTCATCACCAAGAAACTCGGACTCAAGACGCGAACCGTGAAGCTTGGCTATGCCCAGCGAGCCGCAGGTCATTACGCCAGCAGTGTTGATGTCCAGGAGGCCGCTTCTTGCGGAGCTGCCGCTGTTCGTGCTGCCGCCTCAGGTCAAAGCGGCTTCATGGTGAAGATTGTCCGCGAATCCGACTCTCCTTATCGGTCGAGCACGGAGCTTCATCCATTGGGCGAGATCGCCAATGTGGAGCATCTTATCCCTCGTGATTGGTTTACAGAAGACGGCTTCCTTCCCAACGAGAAGTTCAAGGACTACATCAAGCCCCTGATCGAAGGAGAGGTCAAAGTGCCCACCGAGAACGGCTTGCCCAAGTACGTCGTCCTGGAGCGAAGCCCCGTCGAGAAAAAGCTCGCCCCCAGAAGCTAAGTCCCATCGTGCCACCGGGCCTCATCACGGCTCAAAAAGGCACCAAGTGATCTGGAATCACCTTGCCCTTTTTGCCCTGGCGAGTCCCTTAGCGCCCAAGCTCTTTCCAGTCCTCGATCCCGATGATGGGAAGTGCGAACTGGAAAACGGCCTCCCACTTGGGCGTGTCTGCATACTCGAAGACTTCCCGGATTTTTCGAGGGGTGTCCGGCTCGGCCACGGTTCCCGTCTTGCGATTCCACAAACCCAGGTTTAGCCCGCCCTCATGGGCGTGATCGACGTGCCTGTGCAGTATGAACGAGTCGATTCCAGGGTTCATTGCCGCCTTCCTGTACGCGTAAGCATAGGCTGCCGCCTGAAGCATCTCGCCTTCCTTTCCTGTCGGAGCATGGAACCCCTGTTCCGAAAGGATGACGCGGCGTGCAACCGCCCGTTGAGGATCGGAGACGGAAGTTCTGTGAAGCATCCCGGTTTCCCCAAGAAAACGAGTCAGAACTTCCAGGTTCCTGAATGTGACTCGCGGTGTGTCCCGACGCATTTGAGCGGAGTTATCCTTCCAGGTCGCGGCGTTGAAGAGGTTCTCGGGATAGGGATGGAATGCCACATGCCAA
>VHDG01000105.1 GCA_016871475.1 Verrucomicrobiota bacterium | reverse complement strand
GTCTCGCGAACAGTGCGCTTCGAGCAGGTGGCCGCTGCTTGCAACTATAGAAGCTGCTGGGCGGTGGAGGAGGCGGCTGAGGCGGTGGCGGCGGTGAAGGAGCTTCGACGCCGTCCAGGGCCTTCGCTGGTCCACATCAGAGTTCGAGCAGGCGCTCCGGACAACCTTGGTTCCCAGCCGCTAGGTCCACCTGAGGCAAAGGGAAGATTTATGCAGTTCCTCGCCCGTGATCCGGATGCCGGTCAGATATCGTGACCCGTGCCGGGTTTGCGTGGGTTGCCCTTCATGACATCCTCCATGCGCTTTCGCAGCTCGTTGAAAATCTCCTCGGGCGAACGATTCCCATCCACCACGGAAAAGTTGTAGATCTTCTGAAGCTTCCGGAATTCGCGCTCCACCATGGCCTGGTACTTCAGAAAGCTGTCGAACATTTCCCGGGACAAGCCCAGGTCCATGCCGCTTTCCCAATAGTCGAGGGCGAAGTCCTTGGCAAAGTTGCGCGCCAGCCGCTGTTCGGCTGAGACGTCCAAGTAGAATACAGCGTCGGGGATCAGGGCCATCCCGTAGAGATTTCGAAGCCAGTCCATGTCCGTTCCCCGGGCAAGGTCCCGGGCCATGAGCGTGTAAATGTAGCGATCGGCCAGTACGATGCGCCCGGCCTTGAGACCGGGGAAGATCACGTTCTCAAGCTGGTCCGCGAAGTCCGTTGCATAGAACAGGCTCATCGTGGTGTGGCTCAGGATGTTTCCGTTCTGCGCCTGGTTGAGCTCCTCACTCACCAGCGTGGATCTCTTCAGACCCGTCTGAACGGTGGCGTGACCGCTGCTCTCCAACCAATCCACCATTCGCTGGATCTGCGTCGATCGGCCTGAACCATCGCAGCCCTCCACGACGATCAGCTTTCCCCGAAGCTTGGTGGGGTCCACTCCCGGAATGCCGTGACCATAAAACCTGCGTTCGGTGGGTTTGGGGACGAGAATCCGCGTGAAGTGAAAGGGCTTCTTGGGATGTCTGGAAGTCTTGGAGGCCATGGGTATGTCAGCTGACGCGCGGGAATTTCAACGTGCTGTCCTTATGGAAATCCATGAGACTGATCCTGTTCACCACGACATCCCGAACCACGTTCTGCTGGACCTCGATGGGTTGATTGGCGTCGATGACCTGGAAACCGAACTCGGGTGCCATGGCCAGATACTGTTCAAGGATCCGACCCTGGAAGATGCGGAAACTTTCGTAAGGATCCGAGGAGAGTCGCAGGTCCATGCCCGCCTCAAAGTACTTCAGCTGGGGGCGTCCATCCAGGATGCGATTCAGCGATATCTCCAGATCCGCCCTGAAGAAGAAGGTCAAATCGGGCAAGGCGGCGAATTCATAGATGCCTCGAACCCAGTTGCTGGGACAGCCCCGGACGGTGTCGCGGGCGAATGCGGTGAAGGCATACCTGTCGCAGAGAACCACGTAGCCGGCGCGAAGCAGGGGGACAAGCTGACGTTCGTAGCGATCTGCGAAGTCCGTGGCGTGGATGAGGCTGAAGGTGGTGGGCGATAGCAGCTCGCGCTTCTTCGCTTTGCTGGTCGCGGACTTGACGAGTTCCGAGGAGTTCCATTCGCTGAAGAATACCTTGATCCCCTCCTGCTCGAGCCAGCGCTTGAGCAGATAGATCTGCGTGGACTTCCCTGAGCCATCAAGGCCCTCGACTGCGATCAGCCGTCCTGGAAATCCCAGTTGTGCAAAAGACTTGGTCATGTGTCGTTACCAGCCCGCCAAACCTAGATCGGCAGAATCGGCTGACAATCAAATTTAGTGAGCCCCTCTTCCATGCTTGATCGTGGTGCCTCTCATTTTTATCGACGCGCGTCCCTCCCCATCCCCCCTCCCCTCGTAATCGCAATCGCAATGGCAATCGGCTGCAGGTCATCGATGCCGCTGCTCACGCTCGCGCCGGGGAAGGCACACCCTCAAGGGTGGACAACGAGCCCCTCGTCCGGCTTCGATGCAAGCGCTCCCAGGCCAAAAACCCAGGTTACGACCTCGTTCCTATTCGGGCGCATGCGGGTGGGTTACTTGGAAGAGTGGAACCACGGAACAGACGGAATACACGGAAAGAAAATCGGCCTAGTTGTTTCCTCTTTTTCCGTGTCTTCAGAGTAATCCGTGGTCCACTCATCAGTAGTTTTTGAGTGTGGAACAGGCGTCGAGAGAGAAAGGGGTCCACAAGGTGAAGGTGCGAGTTTGCTTCTCGGTAGAGCATCGTCAGTAACACCGTAAAGAGCTCACGCTGCCCTGGTTTTCTCGCTTCTCAATTTGCGGGAAGCAGGCAAGTCAGACTCGGATTTCTGGCAGAGCTTCATGCACTCTGGGTGATCATGAAGGAGTACGAGTTTTCGCTGGTTCTTTTGAGCCGGAGAAAGGAGAACTCTCCGCCCATGATTTCCTCGACACGACATTGGACCACGTGGGCTCTCCTCCTGGGCATCCTCCTCCCGGCTGCGGTGATCGATGCCCTCGAGCCCATACCCGACCGGCTTGTGGTTCTCACCTTTGATGACTCGGTTGCGTCCCATCACTCGGTGGTGCGGCCGGTGCTCAAGCGGTTTGGGTTCAACGCGACGTTCTTCATCACCGAGGGGTTTTCCTTCCGAACCAACAAGCAGGACTACATGACCTGGGATCAGATCGCCGATCTGCACCGGGATGGATTCGAGATCGGGAATCACACTCGGGACCATTGGAGCGTCAACCCGGACACACTGGGGCGCCTGCGCGAGCAGGTGGAGGCGATCGACGCCCGTTGCGCCGAGCATGGGATTCCCAAGCCCATCAGTTTTGGCTACCCCGGAAACGCAATCGCGCCAGCCGCGTTACCCCTTCTAAGGCAGCTAGGATTTCTTTGGGCGCGGCGTGGGGGAGCCCCGGAGCATTCGTATGAGTGGGGGCGGGGTTTTGCCTACGAGCCCGGACGCGACCATCCGCTCCTGATTCCCTCCGCGGGAGATGCGCGGCCGGATTGGACGATGGCAGATTTTTTGCGTGCTGTGGATCAGGCCCGCGACGGGCGGATCGCAGTGCTTCAGTTTCATGGAGTGCCCGATCGTGATCACCCATGGGTTCACATGGATCCCGTGCTGTTCAACCAGTGCATGTCCCACCTCAAGACTCAGGGCTTCACCGTCGTGGCCCTGCGGGATCTCTCCCGCTACGTCGACCCTTCCGTCGCCCCGCTCCAACCCATGGAGATCATCGAACGCCGCAAACAAACCCGCACCGAGGTGAGGTTCGACGGCCGGATTCTGAGCGGTGATACCGGGGAGCTGATCCCGGCCCGACTCTATGTTCGCGATGCCGCGGGCGGTTGGTGGTTTGCCAAGAGCTCTTCCATGACCGAGCCGGCCATCCGGTATGAGCGCAAGAGCTCCTTCAGTGCGGACTCCGTGGAGATGCACGTGACGGTTCCCGCGCGGCCGTTTCGGCTCGAATTGCCTCCCGGTCGTTATGAAGTGAGCGTGGAGAAGGGCAAGGAATGGCATCCCTTGATTCAGGAGATCGACGTCAAGCCGGGCATGAGTGCGGTAGATTTGCGGCTGCGAAGATGGTCGGACGTGGCCCGGGAAGGCTGGTATTCCGGCGATGTGCACAACCATCGAAACCCCGCGGACCTGCCCAACGTGATGCGAGCGGAGGACTTGAACGTGGCTCTTCCGATGGTGGACTGGACCACTGTGGATACCGTGGCTCCGGCCGTGAGTGGACGCGGTTTTCCGGGAGCGTATGGCAACGAGCCGGTTTACGTGGATGCGTTACATGTCTGGCATCCCCGGAACACGGAGTACGAGATTTTCACCACGGCGGGACGCTCCCACACGCTCGGTGCGTTTCTGGTGCTGAACCATCGAGCACGATTCGATCGGCCTGTTTTCCCGCTCGCGGAGGTTGTCAGACAGGCGCGAGTGGACGGTGCGCTTATTGATCTTGAGAAGCACAACTGGCCGTGGTCGATCGCGATGGTGCCGTTGCTGGGCGTGGATTTGTTCGAGCTCGCCAACAACCACCATTGGAGGACTGATTTCGGCGTGAGGAACTGGGCTGACCCGGCACCTCCGTGGATGAAGCTTCCGGGCAGCGGAAATGGAATTGATACCGAACTTGCGTGGACGCACTACGGATTTGAGACCTACTACGCGCTGCTGAACTGTGGGTTCAACCTTCGTCCCTCTGCCGGCACTGCGAACGGGGTACACCCGGTCCCCTTGGGGTTCAGCCGGGTTTATGTGAAGGTCGATGGCGGTTTTTCCTATGATCGATGGATGCGTGGCCTGGCAGCCGGAAGAAGCTTTGTGACCACAGGCCCGATGCTTCTCGCCACGGTCAATCAACAGTCGCCCGGCGAGGCCTTCCGCATGGAGCAGGGTGCTGTCATCCGGCTGGATGGCGAGATCCTCAGCGAGCAACCCCTGGAATCAATCGAATGGATTCGCAACGGACAGGTATGGCGGAGGATCGAGCCAGGGAATGAACAGACTCCCAGCGGCGCCTACCGAACCCGGCTCAGGGGCGACATGGCTGCCGAGGGATCGGGGTGGCTGGCACTCCGTTGCTTCGAACGTCGGGCGGGATCCCGGTTTCGATTTGCTCACACTGCACCGTGGAGGATCGAGGTTCCTGGCAGCGAGCTGTTGCCACGTCGGGAGCAAGTCGACTGGCTGGTTTCCCGTGTGGAGTCGGAGATCGTGCGCAGTCGGTCGCTTCTGCCATCCGTCGCGTTGGCGGAGTACGAGAAATCCCTGGAGGCTTACCGAAAGATCGCCGCCAAGGTGAGGTAGCAGGCGCCTGCGATGGGGGATGGCCGGCTCAATGCGCGGCTGTGACCACCAGCGTCTGCTCGAGCGTGGTCAGCCCTTCCCTGACCTTCTCAAGCGCCACCATCCGCAGCGTTTTCATCCCTTGATCGATCGCCACCTTGCCGATCTCCATCGCACTGGCGCGCTGGATCACCAGCTTCCTGACTTCATCGGTCACCGTCATCGCTTCGATGATGGCCAGACGTCCTGTATAGCCTGTGTTCCCGCAGCGATCACAGCCCCGGCCTCGGTACAGCTGGCTTCCCTTGAAGAAGTCCGACGGGATTCCAAGGTCCGCATACATCTTCTCGGGGTAGGTGACCGGCTCCTTGCAGCTGAGACAGATGCGGCGCATCAATCGCTGGGCGCAGGCGAGGATCACGGCTGAGGAGATCAGAAATGGCTGGATTCCCATGTCGTCCAATCGAGCGATAGCTCCCGCAGCATCATTGCAATGCAGCGTGCTCAACACCTGATGCCCGGTGAGCGAGGCCTCCACGGCGATCTCGGCAGTTTCCGTGTCCCGGATCTCTCCGATCATCACGATGTCCGGATCCTGACGAAGGATGGACCTGAGTGCGCTGGCGAAAGTCAGCCCGATCTCCTTCTTTGTTGGCACCTGGTTGATGCCTGGAATCTGGAACTCCACCGGGTCTTCCACCGTGATGATGTTGTACTCCGGTTTGTTGAGCTCGTTCAGAGCGGAATAAAGCGTGGTTGTTTTTCCTGAACCGGTGGGGCCGGTCACAAGAATCAGTCCATGCGGAGAATCCACCGCCGCCTTGAATCTCTTGAACGTGTCGGGATCCATTCCGATCTTCTCGAGGCTCCCGGAGAGATTGCTCTTGTCGAGAACGCGGAGCACGCACTTCTCCCCATGGACCGTCGGCAGAAACGAGACACGGAGATCGAAATCCTTCCCGAGGACCTTGACCCGCATTCGGCCGTCCTGAGGCAACCGACGTTCTGCGATGTCGAGGCTCGCCATGATCTTGAGCCGCGACATCAGGGCGACCTGCATGTTTTTCGGGGGAGACGGACGGTCCACGAGGGCGCCATCGCTTCGGTACCTCAGGCGAACCATTTTCTCGAACGGTTCGATATGAATGTCACTGGCCCGCTCTTTGATTGCCTGCACCAGGATGAGGTTGGCCAGCTTGATGATGGGAGCTTCCTCTCCCTGGGCGGCGAGCTGGTCGAGGCTGGCATCCTCCCTCGCCTCATGGACGGTCTCGAGGGTTTCCGCCTCCTCCTCCATCTCCTTCTGCTTGTTGATGATGTCCTCCATGGACCCGGTCTGTCCGGAATCCACGGCGTTCAGCTTGTCCGTGATCGCCTTTTCCGATGCGATCATCGGGCTGATTTCCAGCTTCGTGATCCTCCTGACATCGTCCATGGCGAGGACGTTGAGGGGATCCGCCATGGCGAGGAGCAGTTTCCCTTCGAGCTTGGCGATGGGGATGACCTTGTGGTTCATCGCCACATCCTTGGGGACGATCTCTGCAATATCCCCGGGGATGGTAATGCGGCTGAGATTGATGGGGGGCACGTTCAGAACGCGGCCCATGGACACCGTCATGTCCTGGTCGCTGACGAGGCCTTTTTCAATGATCAGCTTTAGGAGGCGGGTGCCCTTTTGCTTTTGGAGTTCGAGCAGTTCTTCGACCTGCTTGGAGTGAATGAGACCGTCCGCGACAAGGGCTTCCGCGATACGTTCACCAAAGGAAGATTTTACGACCGGGGGCATGGTTTGTTCAGCGGAAGCAGGTTTGTATTCCTTTGATGATGTCTGCGGGCGGTGCGATGTAGAAGAGGCAGCGCTGGCCTGGGACGGATTGTTCGAGCTCCAGGGCTGCTTGCAGGCTGAACGGGTTGGATGTGGCCACCAACACGGTCTTGCTCATCCGATCAAACGGGAGCATGCACCAGCGGCGGCAGACGTCAGCGTCAAACTTGCGGGCCGAGTCCAGGTCGATGTCATAGCGGTTCAGCGGAATGAAACCGAACTTGCCCTTGTCCATCAGGATTCGAAGGGCCCGTTCAACCGGCATGATGCTTCGATCGGCGAGATTCTGAATGAAGGAGGGCGATATGGTGCCTGTTGGAGCATCGTAATCGACGGCTTTCCAGCAGTTGTCCCAATCGAATTGTGTGATTAATTTCCCCTCCACGAAGATCTTGTGCAGACCCTTCGACCCGTCGTCGATGCACCGTGCGATTCGCTTTCCTTGAGTTGATGGATCCTGCGCGATCTCCTCTGCCTGCTCGTTGCCGCTGATCCCGGAGGCACTGGCTTCAATTTCAGCGAGCGCGTTTTGGACCTCCTCATCGTCGGGCTTGTGCTGGAGAAGCCCTTCGTACTCCATGATGGCGGACGACAGCTGCCCGTTGCTGGCATAGGCGCCGGCGAGACGTTTTGAGGTCGCGATGAGGCCATCCTCGCGGCCGAGTTTGCCGTAGGCTTCCTTGAGGATCTCGAGGGTTTGAAAGTCGCTGGGCTGCCCTTGCAGGATGACTTCAAACATCTCGATGGTTTGTGTCAGCTGGGCTTCTTCTTCGGCAGATAGCTTGATCAGAGGCAATCCCATGTCCAGTAAGGGGTCAGAGGCTTGTTTCAACGTTCCATCCGTGTGCCAACACCCGGAGAGGGGGGAGTTTTTCCGCCTCACCGTCGATTCGCGACTGTGCCCGGAGCTTTGTAAGCAAGCCCGGGGCCAAGAAAACCATTGGCAGCGCTAAGCTCATTATGGTACAAGCTTCGGCCCCTCCTCGGAGGGCTTTAGCAGAAAAATCAATACAGCAGGCATTATGTCACAGCATCGCAGCCTTCGGGCTTCCTCCACCACCGGCGCCAAGCGCAACGTGATGAAGCGTTTTGAGCGGGTCGAACTGCTCAAGAAACGGGGCCAATGGAAGGAAGGGGATCGCGTCACGGGTCTTCGCAAGACCAAGGGCGAAGCCTAAATCGCTCCACAGTCTCAACGGTTTATCGGCTTTGCCCCCTTTCCAGCAATGGAGTGGGACCAAAGTCTGGGTGAGTGCGCGGACCTCCGCGCACTTGCTGCTTTCTGACACCAGCACCCTGCAACAACCCACCGCATTCCTTTCATCACCCTGTCTGCCATGGTGCGTTTACAAAAGTTCCTAGCCGATTGCGGCGTGGCTTCCCGCCGGGCTGCCGAACAATTCATCCTTGCCCGGCGCGTGCGTGTGAATGGGCAGATCGTTCAGGAGCTCGGCAAAAAGATCCAACCCGAGTCCGATCGCGTGGATGTGGACGGGGTGCGCGTTCGCCCGCAGCGGAGAATGTATCTCGCTCTCCACAAACCGCGGGGGGTCTTGTGCACCCGTAGTGATCCCCAGGGCCGTCGAACCGTGATGTCCCTCATTCCAAAGGAGTGGACCGGCGTCTATCCCGTGGGCCGGCTCGACTATCTTTCCGAAGGGCTGTTGTTTCTTTCCAACGATGGCGATTTCACTTTGCGACTCACCCATCCCCGTTACGAGGTTCTGAAGATCTATGAGGTTGTGGTCGAGGGGGAGGTGGGGCCTGCGGTCATCCGCAAGATCACACGGGGGGTGGAGTCAGAGGGGGAGATCCTGAAGGCCAAGGCAGCCCGGGTTCTTTCTGCCAGTGAGCGTCAAACCCTGGTGCGTGTGGAACTAACCGAGGGAAAGAACCGTGAAATTCGACGACTCTTCTCCGCGTGCAGTTTGGAGGTGGCGCGCCTGGTCAGAGTTCGGATCGGTCCCATCCGGTTGGGAGAACTGCCTTCCGGCAAATGGAGGACATTGACAGAACCAGAGATAAAATCTCTACTTGCCCGCACATGAACTACCGTTCTTGCTCACTCGCAACACTCTTGTCCAGCCTCACAATTGCTGGGGTTTTTCAGGTTTCTGCCGCCACACCCACATCCAAGCCTGCCGCCAGGAAGCCTGCGGCTCCCACGTCTGTCGTACAGGCCGGGGGATTTCTCGAGGCTGGGCCTGCCACCGTCTCCGCTGAGAAGGTCAACTTGCGTGCCCGCCCGGATGTGGACAGCGAGCCCGTGGGAAGGCTCAGCCGCAACGACTCCGTTCGTGTGATCGAGGAGATCCGAAATCCAAAACCGGGTCCCGGGGAGCCCGCCCGTTGGGCAAAGATCGCGCTTCCCGAGAGCGCCCATGTCTGGGTGTTCGGCGACTTCCTTGATAAGGCTGCCTCCACCGTGAAGGTTCCGAGGTTGAACCTTCGCAGCGGACCCGGCGAAAACCATGCCGTCATCGGTACCTTGGACAAGGGCGCTGCCGTGAAGAAGGTCGAAGCCAAGGGCGATTGGTGGAGGATCGAGGCTCCTGCGAGCGCGGTCGCCTACGTCGCCGCGAATCTTCTTCAGACCAAGCCTGTTTCCGACGTCGTTGCGGTCCGGTCTGACAATGGCCTTACGCCGGGGACCCCTCCTGTCCCTCCC
>VHDG01000104.1 GCA_016871475.1 Verrucomicrobiota bacterium | reverse complement strand
TTGGCCGCGTTGACGCTATTGAAGTTGGCCGAGAACGCCCCCCCGGGCGGGAGTTCGGAGACCAGTTGGTTGGGGGCGTCTGTCCTCATGGGATACTGCCAATAACCCCCGACCCCGCCCTTGGTCGGATCGTAGAACGCCGCTTTGTACCATTCGTCATCGGTGGGAACGACGTAGGTTGCCTGAGGGTTTCGACTACTGACCGTGTTGTATCCCCTGAAGGTGTAAGATCCCGTTTCGGTGTCACTCTCCTCCGTGGCTCCATTGTGGAGCCAATTGGCCATCCGCATGGCATCCACGGCAGCCACCCAACGAACAGGCCGTTTTTCGCGACCTTCCAATACGGTGTATGTATAGCTGCCGTCCTCACCCTGTCTCAGGATCTCGCCACCCCCACCCCAGAGGCTGTTGGGATCGGACTTGGCTTTGGCGTTGAGGAACGCGGCGTAATCGGCGTTGCTCACCTTGTATTTCGCGATTTGGTAGACCGAATCTACGGACCCGCGGGCCGTGTTCCAGACCGTGTCCTTGGGGTTCCCCGGGTTCCCGACGGTGACAAATTCGATTCGAATCCGATGTGCACGTGCGAGGCGGAAGCTCTGGTGTTCGCTCTGTCCCGCATTCCCGATGTCGTTATCCGCAATCACATTGGCGGAGAGTCGATTGATCGCGTTTGCCCAGGATCCGCTGCGACGGCTTGTGCGCTGGGCGCCCGCCCTGGCTGGCTCCTGCCACTCCCATGTATTTCCGGCTTGATCGAAGGTTCCGTAGTAGCTGGAAGCTGCAGTATAGGCACCCACGTCAGTGGTCCCTCCGTTGGCCGCGTTGACGCTATTGAAGTTGGCCGAGAACGGCCCCCCTGGCGGGAGTTCGGAGACCAGTTGGTTGGGGGCGTCTGTCCTCATGGGATACTGCCAATAACCCCCGACCCCGCCCTTGGTCGGATCGTAGAACGCCGCTTTGTACCATTCGTCGTCGGTGGGTAGGAAATAGTTCGCATTCGGATTGCGTGCGCTGGCCGCCTTGTATCCAGAGAACGTGTAGGTTCCGGTCTCGGTATCGCTGTCCTCGCGACCGCCATTGCTCAGCCAGTTGGCCATCCGCATGCCATCGACGGCGGCGACCCATCGGACCGGTCGGTTCTCGCGACCTGCCAACACCGCGTAGGTGTAGCTGCCGTCCTCGCCATCTCTGAGGATTTCGCCTCCTCCGCCCCACAGGCTATTGGGGTCCGACTTGGCTTTGGCGTTGAGGAAGGCGGCATACTCGGTGTTGCTGACCTTGTACTTCGAGATCTCGTAGACGTAAGCCACGGTCCCGCGAGCCGTATTCCAGACCGTGTCCTTAGGGTTCCCAGGATCTGCCACAGCTACATACTTGTTGGCATCGGATTGCGGGGCAGTGAACCGAAAGATGCTGTTGGCTGCGATAAGATTGCCTTCCCCTGAGGCGATGTCACGGATTCGGTTCACCGTGAGTGTGTAAGGCTCTCCGGGGATCTGCCCCGAGGTGGTCAGTCGAACGGAAACCGGGCTCAGGATGGTGGCCTCGGTGATATCCAAGCCTGCGATGGCATAGTTCCCTGGATCCCCAGCGCTTCCTGCGGCGACCGGTTCCGAGAACACGACAGTGACATCTGCGTACGAGACCCCTGCGACGACACTCTTAATCGTCGGCGGCACGGTGTCTTTGTCGACGGTCACCGTCGTCTCAGTGCTTGCCGCAACCTTTCCGGAGATGAGGAGATTGCAGCGGAATCGAGTGCCCGATTGGCTGAGCGCCAGCGGGGCGGTTTGGTAAGCGGCGTTGTTTGCTCCGGGAATGTCCACGCCGTCCTGCTGCCACTGGTAGGAGAGCACATCGGACGGGGCGTTGGCTGCTCCGTTGAGCGTACCCGCCACGGGGCCGAGGGTGAGTCGACGGTTTTCGGTCACGCTCGTCGTGGCCGGGAGGTCGGTGGAGACGGTCAGGTTCACGTTCTCGTAGGGTGCGATTACCTGAACTTCCGCCAGGGAGAAGAAGCCATCGCTGGTAGTGAGCGGTGTTTGCGATTCGAACCGGACATACTGCCCTGAGACGCCTGGAGGTAGGTTATAGGCAACCTGGAGTGGAGGCCTTCCCGGATAGGTTCGTGTCCAAACCGCGTTCCGGTTTGCGTCCAGAATGCTCAGCGTGAAATCGTCGTTGCGGACGGCGCAAGAGTTAAACAAGGCTTGGCACTCACCAGCGGTGAGTGTGCGGAACCAGACCTTCAAGCGGCCGATCGGTCGCGCCGTGCCGAGGTCCACCTCCCACCATCCCGGATCCTCCGCAGATCCGTTCAACGTCACCGACCCGTTCGCGAAGAATCCGTCGGTGTTCCCGTCAATGGCGTGCTCGGCATCGCCGCCGATCCCCGTGCTGGATTGTGAAGAGGATCCACTCATTGCCCAGTTGATCTCGAAGAAGGGGGTGTTACCGGTGAGCGTCGCCGGAGCCAGGGTGTTCCCGGCCAGGTCCTTCACGCCACTCACGGTGACGGAGTAGGGAACATTCTGAGCCAGCCCTACGAGGTTCAGTGTTACGGTTTGATAGAGTCGCCTGTCCGCCGAGTCCTCGAGTACAGGGCTGAGAGTGGCTCCGGTGACGCTGACGCCTTGGCCGAAGTCGTAGTTCGTGGGGACGACTGCGGACGTTGGATCCATGAGTTCGTTGAACTTGAACGTGGCGAGGAGCGTAGGACCGCTTGCGAAGGTGAGCTGGTCGATGGCCGGTGCTGCGGTGTCGGCAGTGACCTGCACTGTGGCCTCGGCGGAGGTGACGCTGGTTCCTGAAACGGCGCAACGGACGGAGTACTTGCTATTGTTGTCGGCAGGAGTCTGAATGCCCGTGGTGTACGTCGCCTGGCTGGCTCCGGGAATTTCCACGCCATCGCGGAGCCACTGGTAGGTGAGCCGGTCGTCAGGGGCTCCCGTCACCGACGCTGCGACAGGACCGAGCGTCACTCGTCGGCTCTGCACCACGCTGACGGGAGCAGGGCTTTGTGTGACGGCCACGTTCACACCCTGGTAAGGCGCGATGACCTGGACTTCAGCAAGGCTGAAAAACCCATCGCTCGTCGTGGGGGGATTCTGTGGCACGAAGCGCACATATTGTCCCTGCACGGGCGGGGAGATGTTGGAGAGGACGTGGAGTCCGTTCTGCGCATCGCGGCGAGGACGACCTGCATAGGTGCGGCGCCAGACCTCGTCCCGGTTAGCATTGTAAACCACGAGCGAGAAATCGTCGTTACGCTGATCGCAGCAATCCGTTCGGAACCAGACATGAACCGCCCCGATAGCCTGTTCGGCGGACAAGTCCACTTCCCAGAAGGGGTCCGGGGGGTCGCCATCTCGCGTGATTCCGCCGCTGTGAGTCGTCGAGTTGGAAGCCCAATTCCCATCGGTGCCTCCATCGACGGCGCGGTCCGCTGTGCCGGGCGAGAGGGTGCTCGATTGAGAGGCGAAGGCGCCGAGAGCCCAATTGATTTCCGTCTCGTAATACGTGTTGGTTTGCTGCGCCTGCACCGATGCCACAGCGAGTGAAACTAACAGGACAAGGGTAAAGTTCACTTTCATAACGCTTCGTTTGAAGAGTGACGTGGATCGAAACAGCGATACACAGCACCCTTTCGCCAAGGTTTGTTGTGTTTGAGGGATTTCGAATTGATGACTAACCACAGGCGGGGTTGGATGTCGAGGGTTTTCTTGGTGTCGGAGCGCGGTGGCACGAATGCGAGCAGCGATCGAATGGCATGCAGGGTCGGGGAGACGACTGTTCTCATCATCCCGCGCCCAAACACTTGGATCTCGGCAAGAGTGGCAATCCCACCCGGTATACAACCCGTCCGGTGGACATTCCTCGCGACATCGAGCTTCGGGAATCCAGTGGTGCGAGAAGCATTCTTGGATCAAGTGAACGTGGTTCGAACACGGCTGGGTTTGGTGCGCGTGACTCCCGAGCAGCATCTCGAGGTCAACCTCCATGGCGGGCCGAACGGTCGTTATTCATTTAACACACTGACCCCCTGACCAAGAACGATTAATACTCATCACTCGCAGCCCCTCCCGTCCCGCCTGCCAGCAAATGAACGCCAGCCAACAGCAACGCCGCTGCCATCGAATGCTCACTCCATCACCAACCAAAAAGAACTATGAAGTTACGTTTTGACTACGACCGTGTCGCCCAGTTCCGACAGGGCATTACCCCTCTGAATCTCCAGTCGCGATAGATATCGACCCAGCCGATCTAGGCCAAGAGGAGCGGGAGCTGATCGCGGCAAGGATTGATAACGATGGGCCTGACGTTAGGCCCCTCTGGTCGAAGCGTTAAAAAGCAAATTCAAATTCCTATCAATTCAAAAGCCGCTTGCCAAACGGTGGCCGGAAGCGTCTGATCCAAAAAAAGCCCATCTCGCAAAAACCAAATCTCCGTAGCCGCGGAGCGTTAAAAGGCAAATTCCTATCACCAGCTACATCTACAACAGCGACGCCAACAACAACGACGGCAAACTGGGTCTGGTCGGCAAACAGTTCGATCAGGTTCGAAATCCCACGAAGACCTTCCTTGCTGAAGATAACACTTTCGCGACGTTTTTTGGCGGGGCGAATCCGTTCGAGGTGTCTTACTGGCACGACAAGAAGCGATTGGGTTACGGCGGGGCAGCCTTTGTGGAGGGGCATGTGGCCTACATGCATGTGACACGCGACAAGCCGAACTTCCAGCGCGGCGACGGATGGACATTCGTCTACAAAGACCCCTAGTGGCCCGCTGGCTGGCTTGGCTGACTCTCGCCTGGTGCGCCTCCGCAACGGCGGGTTCAATTCCCGGTGCCCGGTTCGAGGTCCATTGGCCAGGGCTTGTTTCCACAGCGGACGTGGTGGTCGAATCGAGTCTGCCCGATGTCAAACATGGTTTGCGCCTGGGAAATGGCGATATTGCCGTGTCCGTTTTTGGTCCGCCCGGTCTGCTCACCTTTCAGGTCGGCAAGAACGACCTGTGGGACTATCGCGATTCCATGGAGTTCAGGAAGTTGCGGACACACCAGGATTTCCTCGCTTTTTATACCAATTCGGCCAGGCCACCCATCGGGACCGGTTACCTGACGGCGCTCGACGACCCATGGAACCAGGATATTCGCCAGACTTACCTGGATCCGGCGCCCACGATCAAGCCCGCGGGCCAGATCCGATTCCGCAACTCATCGCTGACCGAGACAAACTTTAATGCCCGCCTCTCACTGTGGAACGCGGAGGCTGCCGCGACACTGGGCCTGCGGCAATCCGCGGACGTCCATGCATACGTTTCGTACGCCCGCGATTTGATCGTCATCGAGTATGCACCTGGCACAACGCAGCAGTTTGATATCGAACTCGCCCGCCACAAGGACTCGACTGGTCTGATCCATGCAGCACCGGAATTTGGCGCCTCGGGCCGCGATCTGTGGGTCCGGTATCGCTTTCCGGCGGACCCGCTGAATTATCCGCGCGGTTTCGAGTATGTCATGCGCGCGCGAATCCTGCGTGGCGACACGGTGACCCCCGCCGTCAACACGAATTTCGCCACTGTCTCCCAATGGGTCTGGGAACGCGGGACTAGACCGACGACCGAGGGCGTCGCGGTGGCTCGGGTGACAGCCTCCGCGCCTGTGACGGTATTGGTGTCGGTGGTGACAACCCGCGATGCCGCGAACCCCCTGGAACGAGCCCGAAGGAATCTGGATTCGGCCGCACGACTCCCAGCCGAAGAACTGTGCAGGGAACACCAGTCGTTCTGGCACGACTTCTGGCGGAAGTCCTTTGTCCAACTCCCCGAGCAGCCGTACCTGATGAAGCACTGGTTCTTCAGCCAGTATCTGCTGGCCTGTTCCTGGCGCGCCGGCCGTGTGGCGCCGGGGTTGTTTGGAGCATGGACATGGGAGGACTTTCCCGGGTTCGGCAATGACTATCATTGGGACTACAACATGCAGCAGGCGATCTGGGGCGCCTACTCGAGCAATCATCCCGAACAGACCGTTCCCTATGAGGAGGCGGCCCTGGCGCTCCTTCCCACGGCGATGAAAAATGCACGGGATGTCTACGGGATTCGGGGAGCGAAGTTCTTTCTCAGCTCCTACCCGAGGATTTACAGGCAGAATCCTTTTCCCTTGGTTCATTACGACCAGATGATGTCGCTCAATGCCTGGGTCGCGCATCCCTTCTGGTGGCGGTTTCTCTACAGCCAGGATCGCCAGTACCTCGCCCGGCGCGCCTATCCGTTGATGAAGGAATGCGCCCGGTTCTACGAGGCCTACCTCACACGCGCCTCCGATGGCAGGTACGACATCTGGCCGACCGCCGCCTGGGATGTCTACTTGAGCCCGCACCTCAAGCTGAACAAGAACTGCCACATGGACCTGGCCTTCATCAAGGGACTCATGAAGGCTTGTGTTTCCGCCAGCGAACTTCTGCGAACCGACCCCTCCGAACGCGCTCGATGGAGCCATATCGCAGCCAACCTGCGCGATTATCCTATCGCCAACACGCCTGAGGGAGATGTGTTCGCGCCTTTTGAAGGGTCCGGGCAAAACACCTACCTCTACCCGACCTCGACAATGGCCATCTTCCCGGGCGATGACATTGGACTCCATACCCCGGGCGAACTGCGGGACATTGCCAGGCGAACCGCCCAACACGATGTCTATCGAGGCGCCGGGGAACAGCTGCTCAAGGCCATGGCGAAAGTCAGGCTTGGAAGCAACGAACTCGAGGCCTACGAAAAAGTCACCCGCGAAACCACTCTGCCCAACATGGGTTGGATCATCCATGGATGGGATCGCAACACCTGGGTTCATCAGTGCGGATTCCCCATTCTCATCAACGAAAGCATTCTGCAAAGCTACACCGGCACACTCCGCGTCGCCCCGGTTCGACTCGGACAGCCTGTCCGTTTCGGCCAGTTGCGCGCGGTGGGTGGGTTTCTGGTCAGCGGTGAGATCCGGCCGGACAACACTGCCGCCTACCTCGCCATCCAGAGCGAGGCGGGGAAACGCTGTCAACTGATTCGCCCATGGCCCGGCGAAGAGCCAGTCAGAGTCAGGCGATTCCCAACCAGGCGGCCCGTCCGGACGGTCAGCGAGAACGGCACCATCTCCTTTGAAACGAGGAAGGGGGAAACATATATTGTGGACCGTCCCAAGACGCCCTGGGAGGAACAACCGACCTTGACGATTGGCAATTGAACAGCCGGAGTGGCGAAGCCAGACTACGTCAACTTCCTCTACGGCGACCAGATGGCCGGCCTTTCGCAAGAGGATTCCGCTCGCGCCTTCCAGGAGTATCTGACCGACGCGCAGAAACGTCTGCAACACGACCGGGATTCTCCCGATGAACCGAAGCAAGTCCGGCCGGGCGAACAAATCACCAACGAAGACGGCCGCATCATGGTGGCTGGCCAGGTCGCCGTGACTTCGATCAACGAAAAGCTGCTCCAGCTCCTGATGGACAAGAATCCGGACGCCGCCTTCGCTCTTAGAACTCCTCAAGCGCGCTGCGATCGTGGTCGCCGGCAATGAACAATTCTTCACCATGGCCAGGGCATTGCTGGGGCCTGATCGATTTCGTGGGGTTCAGAGGATCTTTCTTATTGCCCCGACTTCTCCGGACCGGCAGGGTCGCCTCGCTTTGAAAAAGCAAATTCCTATCAGTTGCCATGGGCAGCGACGCGGGCGGGTGGGGCGACATCCCGGCCAGTTACCATAATGGGGCATGCGGCTATTCTTTCGCCGACGGTCATTCCGAGATCAAATCGTGGAAGGGATCGAGTATGCGCAACAAGCGGATCGAGTACAAGGATTACACCACCCGCAGTCCGGTGGTAGTGCGCAGCGCCGCCGACGCGGCAGATATCCAGTGGCATACCGCTCGAACATCCGCCCTCCGCGTCCAAAACTAGCCATCGCACCGTCCCCCCATCAACCCACCGGAGGATTGCGGGCTCGACCGAACTCCCCGGCTCTCTGCGGTTAACCCCCGTTCAACTTCAAGCGCATGCACATCCCCGAACGAACTCGCTGTCCTGCCCGACCACCCCTCGTTGTCGCCGTCGCGGCGCTGCTGCTCCTCGGCGCGGTCGGCCAACCGTCGGTGCGCGGCGCCACTCCGCCGACCTTCGAGTTGACCGACACGGCCCCGGCACCGGAGTGGGCCGTCTGGCAGCGTCGCGCCCTCGCGGAGATGTATCCGGCGGTGATGGAATTCGTCCAGCGCTACACTCTGCCGGATGGAACGATCATTTGGCGGGACGTCTGGCCGGGCATGGATGGCTCGGACGACGGCTATGAGAGCTTTTATAATTTCCCGCTTTACCATGCACTCGGCGGGCCCGCGGAGATGTATCCGCTCTCGGTCAAGTTGTGGGAAGGAGTCACTCGGCAGTTCACCCGGTATGGGCAGGTGCACAATGAATTCGACGGTTACTACGATTGGATGCATCACGGTGAAAGTTATGTGAACTTCTACTTCTTTGGCCTGTCGGATCCCCATCATCCGGCGATGCGAGCGCGGGCGTTCAAGTTCGCCGGGCTCTATCTGAACGAAGATCCGACCGCAACGAACTTCGACTTTCGGCATCGGATTATTCGTTCGCCTTTAAACGGGAGCCGGGGTCCGCGCTTCGATACGACGGTGGAGGATTGGTCCACGCACCGGGATGATCTCGCGCCTTACCCGCTGCCCTACGAGGACATTCCCGGCGTCACCAGCGGGCGGGACTGGCTGGATGAGGTGAAGGTTCAATCCATCATCGGCACGATGAATCGGCGCATGATGCGGGGCGATGTCCCGCTGAATCTCAGCGCGACGAGTCTCATTCTGAATGCCCATATGCACGAGGCCCGGGCGAAGTACCGGCGCTGGATCATCCACTACGTCAATGCCTGGCGCGAGCGCGTGCGGCGCAACGGCGGCATCCTGCCGGACAATGTGGGGCTTTCCGGAAAGATCGGGGAGAACATGGAGGGCAAATGGTGGGGTGGTTACTACGGATGGAAATGGCCGCACGGATTGTTCAACCAGGTGGAGGGAACGTTGATCGGCGCCGCCAACGCGCTCACGTTGACCGGCGACCGTTCGTTTCTGGACTTGCCGCGCGGTGTGATCGAGATGGTTCGCCGCGAAGGAAGGATGGAGGGCGGTCGTTTCGTCGTGCCCCATCGGCACGACGAACGAGGCTGGTATAATTTTCAACCCCTGCAAGCGAGTTACTTGATTCACCTCTGGTATCTCTCGCAAGATCCGAAGGACTACGCGCGGATCGAGGCGATGACCTCCACCGCCGGCTGGACCAAACTGGATTACCACAAGGCCAAGGGCGATTTCGGCCACGAGGGACCTTG
>VHDG01000103.1 GCA_016871475.1 Verrucomicrobiota bacterium | reverse complement strand
AACCGTCCAACAACACCCGCGCCGCCCCGTCCGGGACATCATCACGATTCGAGTCTGGAATGAAAAGAAGCTCGGGCGCTGCACCCACCCACACTCCGCCGAACCCCACTTCCAAGGCCGACACCAGATTCAAACCTTCAATAAACACCTTCCGAGTCTCGAACCGTCCGTCCCCGTCCGCATCCTGGAAAATCAGAATGCGATCCTTGCCCTGCCCCGGCTCCTGTTTTTGAGGGTAGGAATAGGCTTCGGCTACCCAGATTCTTCCACGCTCGTCCCAGGCAAAAGCAATCGGCTGATGAAGATCCGGCTCCGAGGCAATCAGTTCGGCCGCAAATCCCTGAGGCAGATGCATCGATGCCAGGGTCCGCTCGCCGGCATTCCGAGGAGCCTGAGCCAACGGGTTCGGCTTGAGATGACGCAAAACAGGGCTCGATTGAAGTCTCTGTGGCTGTGGCAGCGCAGGTTCGGCATCAGCCGCGACCCGTGTGCAAACGAGGAGAATGAACGAGACGAAAAGTTGAGTTCTTTTCATTGAGAGCTGCCGCAGCCTGCCCTACTCCCTGCCGGTGTCCAAGCCCCGGTTTTGACTAGGAATGCACATCACGTCCGCCTCCTCCCTCCCCTCTCCCGGTCATCGCAATCGAAGACGCAAGTCCCTCTTCCAAGTAACTCATCCGCATGCGCCTGAATAGGAACGAGGTCGTAACCTGGGCTTTTGGCCTCTTCCCGGGTGGAGGGACTTGGAAGTTACGTTTCTCGAACAGGCTCTTGCCGGCGCTTGAGCTGCTGAAGGATGGACAACGAACTTGGGCGCAGGCTTGTCGCAAGGCGCTCGGTTGTCGGAGGCGCGGCTCGTTGTCCACCCTTGCGGGTGTGTCTTCCTGGGCGAACGTAAGCAACGGCATCGCGGACCTATCGGCGATCACGTTTGCGATTACGAGAACGGCGGGTGTGTGAAAAGCTGCATCACCGCGGGTTCAGCGGGCGTACTCGATAGTACATCTGTGGCTTCAGATCATGCACATCGTAGGGACTCTCCTTCCAGCCCGTGGGAGCAAATGGGCCGTTCGGATCCATCGAGCTTTCCACCTCCCCCTCCCCGCGCCATTCGAGAAGAAACCTGTCTCCACCATTGCCTCTGACGAGTCTCGCCCTCACTCCCCCCAGAGGCACCGGGTTGAACAGCAAATAATCACCGGCACAAAGCTTGAAGTTCAGTCGGAAGGTGACGGGGCCGTCGAGCAGCAGCTCCAGATCCTCATAGGGATTCGCATTAGCCAAAGGCACCAGCTTGTTGTTTCCCCAAGCGCCGCTGCCGTCGGCCAGAAAACTTCCCACCCGACGCCAATCCCCCCCGGGCCCCCCTCCAGTCTTCTGCGACAATTCCGCTGCAATTCCCCCAGCGCGCGTGCTGGGCGACGACAAGGCAGCATGAACGCGATAGTAACCTCTCCGAAACACCCGGGTGAACTGGAACCAGTCATTCGTTCCAGCAATCACAATCCAATTCTCATCCATCAAAAAACCAGCCCTCTCGAGATCAAGTCCGGGTGCCATCGAGACCGCAGGCTTCTCATCAGAACGATAAATGCTCTTCAGCTCAGGGTCGGGCCAATGGATTGAATAGTCCTAGCCTGCTCGTCCTGTTTTTCCGGAGTAGCCGCCTCCCGAATAGCCCGGTTGACTGGCCTTCTCTGCATGCTTTCCACCCTGGTGATCGTAGTCCTCGATCTCAACGCTCAGTCCCCCGGGTCCACGAACATCCGTCCGGAATTGAATCTCCCGGGTCCAGGGTGTGCTTTCTCCCACTGACCAAGCCTTGATGAGATATCTATGATCCGACTCGCGCGGCAAGCTCCATGGCAGCACCACACTGATCGAGAAGGAGTTGGACCGGATCTGGATGTCCCCGGCGTAAGGGGTTCCATTCACGTCCACCTGCAGGAGATCTGCTCGGATGGGGCTTGATCCGTGACGAAGCGTGAACGCAAGCGGAAGATTGGAGGAGTGAACCGATCCCGGAGCATGTGAAGTCCGTAACAAGGTTGGTGGAAAGCCAGCGGCCGCACCTGAGCTCTGCAGCAATCCGAAGCAACCAGCCAAGATGACAGTCCACGAAAGATAACGAAAACGAACATCCATAAACAACCTGCGCCCGCGGCAAGATACACCCATGCCTCCTCAGATGAAAATAGGTTTGAGCAAATTGTTGAGGCTCCCCCTCCCTTCACTCCCCACTCCCCACTCCTCATTCTCAACTCCTCACTGAACTGTCGCTGGCAACACACCATACTCGCCCAGCGGGACCCAGAAACCGCGGCCGAACGCGCCATCACCTCGCTCGATGTCACCCCAGAAACATCCGCCCTGGGTGCTCGAACCGACCGGCACCAGGCGTCCAGGATGGCTCGCATCCAGGAGCAACACTCTCGCCCCTCCCTCTGCCGCTACGAGCAAGCTGCCCCGGAGGGCCAGTTGATGCGCGAGGCCTCGCGTCTCAACACGGCCTCCCTCGTCGAAACGCCCATCACCCCCAAGCCTCCATCCTTCCACCCACGCTTTTTGCGTCGGCAGGGCCGGGTCGGCCGCAGCCCTCGCGAGATAAACCGTGTCCTCAGACGTCACCACGCTGTTCAACCAAGTGGACTCGAACCGTTTCTGGTCAATCAAATGAGCCCTGACACCATCGTAGGCCAGGGCGGCGAGTTCCGAGCCCGTGAACTCACCGCTGGTCGAGTGATACGCATGGGCCAGGGTGAACAAGATCGCGCCCTTCACCGCCACACCCTGAAGGGCGCCTGGGATACGGGTGGGCTCACGCAGCTCAGGCCGCGAAGGCAGCTCGAAATCCACAACGTCCAGCCAGTGGCGATGCGCCCATCGTTGCGGTGTCCACCACCAGCCTCCCCCGGGAGCTGTGTCCTGCCGGGGTTCCTTCACCACAGGATCCGGTAAAAGCTCGGACTCCAGGTGACTCAAGAATACCAAACCTTCAGCCGCAAATGCGCGGCTCGATGAACCCGCGGAAGCATTCTCTGGGGCTCGTTTGACTTGTAGCGTGGACTGATGCCTCAGCACACCCTCCTCTGCTGAACAGGCAATCAACCAGGGTGAGGAAGAGTGAGGCGGCCACGGCGGCCAGGCCACCATCGCATCCGTCATGGCTCTCCCAGCCAGCGGTATCGGCCCGCCCCAATACCATCCGCCCCCACCCGGCACATACCAGGTCAAAAGACCCGGGCGAACCCAAAGCCCCTGCCAACCGTCCCCGTTCAGCCAAAGCTCGGATACCTTCACGCGAACCTCCGATCGGATCCTGGGCGACGCGGGATCACTCACATCGACAGCACGGATCCAGACATCGGTTGTGGCTGGATCGACGTCCGCTCCGGTGGAGCCGCCAGTTCCGGACTCGCGCGGAGCAACCAAAAACCCACGGTTCGGCGTTTGCGCGAGATAAACAATTCCGTCCCGGTAAACCGTGCCAGCTACCGCGTCAGAACCCAGTTCCAACGTGCCCAACGGACGGTCCGGCTCAGAGGTCGTCGCGATATGCAGCTGTGACTTCCGATCTCCCGCCCACCAGGAACCCTGGCTGCTAATCTCAACAAGATGCTCACCAGCAAGAACGACACGATCCACAGGCCATCCCAGTTCGGCGCTGCCCTTCACAACAGGCAGATCGCGATTCGAGGCATCCACTGACACGACTTCACGCGCAGTGATCGCAAGAACACGATCCTGTCTCAGCGTTGATCGGCGTGGCTGCATCGGACGCTCGATCGTTCCGCGGGCCGTCAATCGGTCACGTCTGAGATCAAGATCAATGAGCTGGAGCTTGGAGGCATAGCCATTCGTCGTGTCGCCGCTGTAGGGAACAAGAATCAATCCCGCTGAGGCTAGCACGGTCACCGCCTTCTCGTTGTAGCTGCTTTCGCTCCAAGAGTAGCTATTGCCCAGCACGACACGGCTCAGCAGACCAGGACGCGAGGGATCCCGGACATCAAACAATGAAACAGCGACGCGATTTGTTTCGGTTCCGACCGACACGAGGCGATCACCCAGCGGGTGGATGTAGGTGGACCATCCGGGAACCTCAACCTCGCCAGTCACGCGTGGCCGGGTGGGATCGGAGAGATCGACTATGAAGAGCGGGTCGATTCTTTCGAATGTCACGATATAGGCCTTGTCACCGTCGAAGCGTGTGGCGAACAAGCTCTCGCGCTCCGCCAGTCTTACCTCTCCCAGCTTCCGGAGGGAGATGGGACCTGCGCTCAGCGGGTGAGCCAGGAAAAATGTTTCGAGCCGGGTGCGGCGCCCCTGGGTTTGCTCCTCGGAGATGCAGGTGAACCGCGTGCCCTGATAGTCGAGTTTGAACTTGTCCCGAATGACACCCGCCGCCGGGATCGTGACATAGCGGTTCATCATTCCATTTGGGGATGTGATATCGACGGTATGGATCACCGACCTGCTCCAGTCTCCATCGGCCTGGGTCACCACGAAGAAAAGCGAGTCCGTGGCACTAACGGCGTGGGCGGTTCCAGGAAACCAAAGAGTCTCCTGCGCGATCGGTTTGGATGGATCAGAGAGATCGAACGCATGAAGCGCGACCCCGCTTTGATACGAAGTCTGCCCATCTTTCAGAAGCATTCGATAGGTCTGGGTGGCGACGTAGAGTGCGGTCCCCACCATCCGGCTGTGGGAGATGTAACCCTGCAGGGGGAGCCGGTGCATGATGGCAGGGGTGTCTCCTTGGGTGGAAGCGAGGATGATCTGAGCGCCCTCTGCTCCCCAATAGCAGCCTGACTGAGCCAGCAGAACCACCACGCCGTTCTCAAGCACGTACATCTCCTCCCCTGCGCCCGGCATCGGTAAAGTGCCCTTCAGCCTTGGAGAATCGATGCTGCTGATGTCCACCACTTGAAGGCCGCGGAGACTGTTGAAGAAGAACAGGCGGTCGCCGTGGATGCGCCAGATGTCGGACTCAGCGACAGCCCGCACTGCGCCGCCGCTGGTCGAACCCGTTCCCGGGACCGCCGTATCCTCACGCGGACCCGAAGTCGTTCCATTCAGGTAGAGCGGGGAAACTCCGCTCTGGCTGACCTGGTCAGGAAACTCGCTGGTGCCTGAAAAAAACGAGGAATGTATCGGATCGGAATCCTCTGCACGAATCCGGATGAGCTCGAGATTGCGGCGGATGGGAAGCTGAAACTCAATGGACTGACCGGCCCCATCCAGCCGGGCGACTGCGCGGGGAGTCCAGGCTCCTGGGTCCGAGTGGGCCTTGGACTCGAGAACCACTTTTCGAAGACCGGCGGGGATCTGGGCATTGACGACCAGATTACTGCCGGAGGCCGAGAGTCTTGTGATTTCTGGTAATGCAGCCTGGGAGAGCGAGGTGAGAACGAATGACAAGACCCAGCATCTAACGAGGTGCGCGCACGCTTTCATAACATGTCGAAGTAGTCGAAGCCGCCGGGCAGGCAGGGCCCAGAAAACGCCTCAGCAAGGGATCTGTCAATGCCTGGTTCGATCCACGAACAATTCTCACGTTGATGACCAATCCACGTGGGAAGCGCACGTCCCACCCCCTGGTAGCGCTGGTGTCCCGCCGGCCTCCGGCTTGCTCATCGCCTCATGCCGGCGAGACGCCAGTGCACCCAGCCCAACCTTGTTGGACGCGCAGCTCGTTGTCCACCCTTGAGGGTGTGCCTTGCTGGACCAGCGTAAGCAACGGCAGCGAACGTTTCCTCGAAGGCGCGCGTGAAACCCGGTTCGCTTGCATGGTCTGATCGACGGAGCCTCCACCTCCCCACTCCCCCCGAAGTCGGCCAAGTCCAGGCTGTAACAGCCACGCGGATTTCCTTATTCTACATTGCACGACATGTCGAACTCAGCGCCGACCCCGAATCGCTCCCCGCAGCCCCTGTTCGTCACCACGCGCTGGTCCGTCGTGCTCGCAGCGCAGGACAAATCCTCGCCGAATTCGGAAGCAGCTCTTGAAACCCTCTGCCGCGCCTACTGGTATCCGCTTTACGCCTACGTGCGCGGCTCCGGACGTTCGCCACATGATGCGCAGGACCTGACCCAGGAATTCTTCGCACGCCTGCTCGCGTTGGATTGGCTCCGCGTCGTGCTCCCCGAAAAGGGGCGCTTTCGGACCTTCCTCATCGTTTCGATGAAGAGGTTCCTGACCAACGAATGGCACCGTGACACGGCACAAAAGCGCGGTGCTGGAAACCAGCCATTGTCGTTGGATACGGTAGCCGCTGAGCACCGCTTCGCCAGCGAACCGCCGCTCGCGCCTGACGAACTCTACGAACGACGCTGGGCGATGACCTTGCTGGAAGAGTCCCTGGAGCGGCTTGAAGGCGAGTTCACACGTTCCGGGAGGGAAACGGAGTTCAATGCGCTGAAGGAATGGCTCATCACCGAACGAGGGAGCATTCCGTATGGCGAAATCGCGAAGACGCTCGGAACAACGGAAGGCGCGGCGCGGGTCGCCGTGCATCGATTGCGAAAACAGTTCCGCCAGTCATTCCGTCAGACAATCGCCGAAAAAGTCGAGGCCGCCAACGATGTGGATGTCGAGATGCGTCACCTGGTTGCCGTGCTGAGCCGGTCGTAACCCTGGAATCCCAGCTTCCTGAACTTATCCGCACCGAAGACCCACGGAAGCGGAACCTTCGGTTGATGGATGCTCAACGAGTGGGAGACAAACCAAGATGACGCCGCAAGAACTTGAAGGTTTCACCTCGATTGATCTCGTGTCCGCCCACGAACCATTCGATCGCACAGTTCTCCGGCAGCTTGAGACGGGCGCTGTAAAGATGGCGCACCTTGGCAAACTCGAAGCCAACCTGCTCGTCGCTGCCCACCGGATCAAAGTGTCCCCGCTCAACCATGAAGGGTCGCGGGGCGATCAATGCCGCCATCTCGGCGTATCCGTAGGTGCTCCCAAGATCGAATTCGAAAATGTAAGGCTCGGGCTGGAACACATAGCTGTAGTCGCTGTCAGTGGTGGCGGTCTTCCAGATCCACTCGTTGAAATCGCCCGAGACGATCGTCATGGCGTACCCATCCACCAGCAACGGAATGCGCATGGCCGTCTTGCCTCCCCAGGACAGCCCGTAAAGCGCAATGCTATCCCCGGCAACGAACGGCTGTGTTTGCAGCCAGTTGAGGATCTGCTGATGCATGGCCGCGATGTAGGAGTATTGGGTCAGCCCCACGCTGTTGCACTTTCGCACCAGGCTGTCGGGTGGTGGAAACATCACCGAAGGCGCAAATGTGACGAAACCCTCCTCAGCAAGCCGGGCGGCAAAGGAGTGATAGGCGCCGGCATCATCCTTGACGAGCTGGTCAGGGTTGCCTCCGCCGCCGTGCTGACACACCACGACGGGTCGTCGCTCCCCAGGTTTCAGATCCTTGGGCACAACGAGGAAACCAAAGGCATTCGCGCCTGGATAGACATCCAGCTGCACCTCGTAACAGAACCACTTCTCCTCGTCGTAGCGCAGACGCGACTTGGCATTGAACGCTGACATCGGCTTCTCAATTCGCCCCAACACCTCGCGGCGGAGATGCTCGATGTAGGGACGCTTGGTGGAATCGTGCTTCTCGATGGACGAGGAATCCAGCTTGCTCATGAATCTCTCCCGCACTCTGGAACTCTCACCCAGCAGCCGTTGATTGTGCTGATCAACCTCGCGCATCTGGAGGCGCTGTCGCACTTGTGGATCGAACCGCGACGGAGGCGTCTCCGGGTTACCTCCGTCCGGAGCGAGATTTCCTGCACGGGTCAACGCACCCAGGAAATGCGACAACATCTCGATGGACCCGAACGAGCCCTGCCCGCCGGCCTTCGCGATCAACTCAATGCGTGCGGGTGGATTGAGGCCCTCCGTGAGTTGGTGTGCCCGCGCGATCTCCGCCTGCACTCGGGCAAGTTCAGGGGCACGGGCCACTCCACGGCTTCCGCCCGGTGCCACGACCGACACTTCAGGACCGCCGCACGCCTCAACGATCAACTTCCGGGGCAGGATCATCGTGGCGATCTCGGCGTCGCCGAAGAAGGTCAGAAGGGAGAACACGCTGCGGTCGAACGGCTCTCTCCAAATGCCTTGCCGCGAATCGAAATAACCCGAAACCCCGGCCACATCGATGCGCTTGTCGAGGGCTGCGGAATAGAACCCGAGCAACGCACCTTCCCCATAGCCGATCACCCCGATGGAATCGTTGTCTCGCGACAACCATTCGACAGCCGCGAGGATTTTTTGCACCTCATACCCGATCAGGTGGCGACCCAGTTGAAAGGCCGGACGAAACAGAAACTCCCGGCTGCTCATGGACTGACGAGAGTAAGCGCGGTAACCCTCCTGGCCGCGCACTTCCATCGACCGATCGATCAGCACAGGCACGAGGACACGGCAACCGCTCTCGGCCAGACGCCTCGCGAACTGCGATTCAGCTGCCACACCCGGAGCCAGCCCGGTGATTTGCTCTGGTGTCTGAGCGCAGTCCGGCACCGCGACAACTCCAGCCACCGGCTTTCGTCCGCGTGGTTCAAGCAGCAGTCCCTCCGCATGCACATCCCCGAAAGCCGGCCACCTCACACGATGAACGTCATAGGTCTTCCCCCGTGCCGCGAGTGCCGGCTGATCGACCGTTGCCAGCAATGAAGGCGACTCGAACGGCACGCGGGCATCGCGAACCCCTATGATCTGGGAGAACCGGAATCGATTCGTTTCGATGGAGCGGTCGTAACTTTCCGCTGATGAAAAGTCCCGATGCCAATGACGCGACCGGGCCGCCGTTGCCCGCTGGATCTCATCGTCGATCACGCCGTCCCAATTGCCGACGCCACTCTGCCCCTTGGCAAGAGGCTCCGTGCCGGGCAGGACAGCAGGCGCTGCGACAACCAAGCCTGCACTCACCAGCAGCAGTGAAAGAATCGAGAGAACGCTCTGTCGATTGGGTAGCGTAAACCATGGGGCCATGGATTCTATGAATGGCCGAGTGAGCGACCGAATACGAGTTTGTTTTTCCTTCTTCGAGGTGGTGCACAACTTGAACTCCTCCGGGGTCCGAGCATGACCAAGTCTCATGGTAATCTGTTCCAGCTCACATCCTCGAGCTTGGGACCCTCAATGACACTGCGTAATTCGCGCCTCGGGCCCCATTTTGAGTCAATCGGGAGCGCCTCAAAAGAATTTTTAGGTTGTGGCAGATATCCACAGGTTTTAGACTTTAGACCTAGTCGTGCAAAGAAAGTTGGGGACGTCCCCCGTTTAGTTGAAACTCGGTTGGTGGAAAGTTTCATTACGCGGCTTTGAGACTTTTCTCAAGCTTGGACTGATGAAGGGCCAAAGCCTGGATGAGTAAGGGCATTTG
>VHDG01000102.1 GCA_016871475.1 Verrucomicrobiota bacterium | reverse complement strand
AGAAGTCGGTTCAGTCGGGCCAGATCCATTCCTCCGGATGCGCGGTCCATCAATTGCTGGGTGACCTCACGTAGCGGGACGTTGGTGAACCGGCCGGGTTCATAAAACGAACGGCCCGATATCAGCTGGTTGAAGTCCGTCACCACAGAGTTCACCCAAGCCGTGTCCACATCAGAGGAGGCCATCTGACGTTCCAACGCCGTGCGGGAGGCCGGGGAAATCTTTGCGCTCAGGAATTTTGAGATCTCGTTGGTCGGCTGCGCCAATTGCACCGCCAGCGTGCGAGGCGTCTTGATCTCATCGGGTGCCAATCGGCCCGAACTCCAGGCAACGGGAAAGAAGCAGGCGACCATGAACAGGCCGCCGATGATCGTGAGGGGTACGATGGAGACCATGCCCGCCCGGATGGCGGAAAGGTAGGGGTTCTCGCTGAGCACCGTCAGCGGAGGCACCAGGTGCCGGTTCAGAAGTTCTGTTAGCCGTTTCATAATCTCCCTCCCAGATGGCTGACACGAAGTCGCGGTGCGCCAAAAACTGGCGGTGACGTTTGATGGAAGTCCAGAAACTCGCTTCCAGGTTCGCTCTCAAGAAACAGGACAAACGTTCTGAGACGGTCAGCTGCAGTCCAGGATCGGGTCATGATTGTTGAATGACGTTGTCGTTCACGTACGCAAGAACGCGTCGGATGTAATTCTCATCCGCCTCGGACAGGCGACTGGGAACGTTGATACCGATCGTTGAAGTCAGGAGAGCGTCGAGCCGTGGAAGGGTGCCCCGATCATAAACCTGCAGGGATGTCGCTGCCGCAGAAGCATCCCAGGGACCGGCTTTATGGACCGGCCACTTTTCCACCAAGGACTGGATGTTGTAGTAAACGTGGACTTCGAAATCGTGCATGAACCAGGGATTCAACCCGAATGGCGCGAGGGCATCCGCGACGGCGCGTCCATACCTTACCTGTTCATCATGGCTCCGCCCCTGAACCGGAATGCTGAACAGGCAATAGTAGCCTGTGTCTCCGGGATTGGAGGCGTCTGCTCTCGAGCGGGGCACCAGACCCAACGATCGAATGAAGCTCTCGATTCGACCATGGCTTTCCCTCATTCGGAGAATGATGGAGTCGAGTCGTTTCAGCTGAACGCGTGCGATGGCACCTTGGAGTTCGGTCATTCGACGTCCATGTCCCCAGCCGACAGGCGAGTCGCCGTACCAGGTTTTGGGCTGGGCTTCATCGCGGGCAAACCCGGTGTTGTGAAGAGCCTCGATCAGACGTGCTAGGGCAGGATCCCGAGTGACAACCAGTCCTCCTTCACCCGCAGTGATGTTCTTGTTGATCTGCAGGCTGAAGATAGCAGCGTCGCCGAAGGTTCCTACGCGGTGAATGCCGGGGGAGCCGAGAGGGACCCGGGATCCAGGAGCACCGGTGGCATGTGCACCCATCACCTGAGCGCAGTCTTCGAGCACAAGGATGGGTGGAAGCCCCTGCTTTTCGCGGTCTGCGTTGATGGCGCGGACCTCCTCCATGATGGCACCGATGCGTGCGCATCCGCCCATCATGGGAACAGGCATGATCACCCGGGTGCGGGGTGTGACCCGGCTGCGGATGCTCGCGGGATCCATGTTGAGGGTGTCATCCGAGTCCACGAGAACCGGGATCGCCCGATTGCGCACGATGGCCGAGATGCTGGAAATCCACATGAACCCCTGGACAAGCACTTCATCTCCCTCGCCCACGCCCATGGCGTCCAGGGCGACCTCGAGAGCACCGGTTCCTGAGTTGACGGCGGTGACGAATAGATCGGTTTTCTCAGGCCATGGCTCGCCCGGCCGGCTGGACAGGAATCGGGCGAACTCGCGTTCGAGGCCGGCGACTTCGCCTTCCCACTTGGGGCCGTAGTACCGAAAAGGGGAACGGTTGCGGAGGACTCGGGTGGCTGCCTGAATCTCCTCGTCGTCATACCACTCAGCCCCGGGGAACGCGGAAGGCAAGGGTGTGGGCGTCGGCTTCTCACGATTCTTGAGTGAAGCAACAGGATGGGCAGTCATTTCGAGGAGCCTAGGGGGTCGCTGGCGTTGGGTCACGGAGAGTTTACGTTTTCGCTATTGCCACCCGCCTCAAGGTATTCGCACTGTAGTCGCCGCATGGGCTTGGATATTCATGGTTTGAAGCTGCTCCTGCTGGCCCGTCGCCGCGGTGTCCGGCTGGGACGAGTTCTGACATTCGGACGGATTGAGCTGGCCCTGTCTCCGGACCGGGCAGCACAGATGATGCGGGCTGAGGGTATCGACCTGGCCCACATTCAGCCGCTTTTGACAGACCCTGGCCCTGTGTGGTTTGCGGAACCTGTTTTTAAATCGCTGGGAGCCGCGGAAGTCATCTCTCTCGATGCATCGGGCTACCAGAATGCCTCTGTCGTCCACGACATGAATCAACCCATTGGGCCGGGGATGAGAGAGCAGTTCGACACGGTGTTCGACGGAGGCTCCATCGAGCACGTCTTCAACTTCCCGGTCGCGATCAGAAACTGCATGGAGTTTCTCAAGGAAGGCGGATCGCTCTTCATCCACACAGCGGCCAACAACTGCATGGGCCATGGGTTCTATCAATTCAGCCCTGAGTTGTTCTACCGGGTCTTCAGCGATGCGAACGGGTTTGAAGTTCAACGCCTGATCCTTCACGGGTCCGGTCCCTACGGATCCTGGTACGACGTGGCGGATCCTGCGAAGATCCGGTCGCGTGTGGAACTCATCAGCTTCATGCCGACCCAGATGCTGCTGCATGCGACACGCAGGCGAACAGTTCAGATCTTTTCTCAGACCCCGCAACAGAGCGACTACGTGGAGGAATGGTCCAAGACGGGACAGCCTCCTTCGCGGGCCCCGCTTCCGGCCGGAGACGCAAGCCCGGGCTTCCTGCGACGAAACTTTCCTCGCGTGGCCGGGGCGTTGCAGGCGCTGCGAACCGCCTGGCGCTTCTACACGACCCAATCGCTTTTAAATCGACGCTTCTTCACTCGCTCTCGCGATTGAGCTTGGCCGGGGAAGTGCCGATGGAAGAGGGGCCTGGGTTTTTGAGAACACGGCCGGGGCTATTACCATCTTTTGTTTATGAACGGAGTTTTCCGAGTTTTTAGGAGTGGTTTCACCGCGTGCGTTGCGTACAGCCTGCTTGGGAGTCTGGCACTGAGAGCGGATTCCGGCCTGGGGGCTGCCGCTCAATCACCTGCCGCGGTCCGCAAGAGCGCTGATCAGACCCTTACCCTGATCCGTGAGGCATCCCTGGCGCTGCTCAAGGAGGGGAACCATCGCTATGTCACCGGACAGCCCCGGCATCCCAACCAGGATGCGGATCGACGTAGCATCACTGTGGCCGAAGGCCAGAAGCCGTTCGCCACCATCCTCGCTTGTTCGGATTCCCGAAGCCCCGTCGAAGTCATCTTTGACCGCGGGATCGGCGAGCTTTTCGTGGTTCGGGTCGCGGGAAATGTGGCTGACGACACGCAGTTGGGAACCATCGAGTATGGGGTTACGCACCTTGGAACTCCTCTTCTGGTGGTCCTGGGACACACCGGCTGCGGAGCCGTCAGCGCGGCATGTCAGGGGGGCGAGTTACACGGACATCTTCCATCGCTGGTGAGGAGGATTCAGCCGGCCGTCACGAAAGCTCGTGCTGCCGGGACCCATCCGGATCGGCTTCTGAGCGCATCCATCCAAGCCAACGTCTGGCAGCAGATCGAAGTGGTGGTGAAGGAGAGCAGCGTGCTCCGGGCGGCGGTGAAGGATGGATCCCTTCAAGTCGTGGGTGGGATTTATGATCTCGAGAAAGGAGCGATCACCTGGTTGGGATCGCATCCGAGGGAAAGCGAGCTGATCGCGAGCGCAGATACGGCAGAGAAGGCGGCAGCTTTGGCTTCCGCTGCCGCAGCTCAGCCAGCTCGTCCGGTCACTCCACAGACCGCAGGGCACGGCGAAGCCCACGCGGATCACAGCGGCCACGAGGCCACCCCATCCGCACAGGGAACGGGCCATGGCAACCACGGGAGCGCACATCCCGCCCCAGGTTCAAGTGGAGGTTATCCGGCATCCTTGCTCCCATCCCACGACGTGAAAGCCCGTGGCAGGAAGGCGCCTGAGCCTGCCGCCCCCGGCCATCACTAGGACTGCTTCGAAGCGAGGAGCTCGGCGAGAAGCTCGTTGGATCGCTTCAACAGCTCCCGCGGATCCTCCAGCAGGCCGGCTGCAGCCCGGGCATTGTCATACAGTTGCTCGGCGACCTTCGCCGCCAGTGCGGCATCCTTATGACGCAAGTTTTCAAGCCGGCTGACGAGGTCGTGCGCGGGGTTGATCTCGAAATCGCACCTGGGTGACCCGACCTCGCTGTCCCCGTCCTTCCGCGAAGCTCGCATCAATCGTCTCATGGACGACGTCATGTAGGGATCGCTGTCGAGGGCGACAGCCGGGCTGCCGACCAGACGTTTGGAAACGCGGACTTCATTCACGCGATCGCCAAAGGTCGCCTTGATCCATGAGGAAAGTCCGGCGGACTGCTCCTCGCTGAGCGTGGATGCCGGGCTGTCAGCGAGATCGAGGCTGGCTTTCTCGGCGAGTTTTAGATCCTTCCCTTCGAAGCTGCCCAGATGCTCCACGACGAACTCATCGATGGGTTCGTGCAGGAAAAGCACTTCATACTTCCGGGCTGCGAAGACCTCGAAGTGGGGGCTGGCGAGCGCGGCTTCGCGGCTCGGAGCCAGGAGGCAATAGATCTCCTTCTGGTCCGCCGGCATCCGTTTCACGTAATCGGCGAAGGAGGTTTTCTTTCCTGCATCGAGGCTTGAGGAGGCGAACCGCAGGAGCCTGGACAACGCCTCGCGATGCGAGAAGTCGGTGATCACGCCTTCCTTGAGGAAGCGGCCGTGCTCCGAATAGAACTTTTCGTACGTGGACGGATCCTTCTCCGAGGTTTCGTCGAGGTGCTTGAGAAAGCGGGAGGCGAGCACCTTGTTGAGCTTCTGCATCAGCGCGGAGTCTTGCATCGTTTCGCGACTGATGTTCAAAGGCAGATCTTCGCTATCCACGACTCCCTTGAGAAAGCGCAGCCATTCCGGCAGCAGGTGCTTGGCCTTGGACTGGATGAGAACCTTCTTGCAGTAGAGATTCACCTCGGACTCGACCCGCCCGAGACCCATGGTCTCGATGTTCGACTGGGGGACAAAGAGCAGGGATTGGATGGAGAGCGGGGCATCCGCGTTGAAGTGGAGCCGCAGCAGCGGAGGCTGATGATCATGGCCGATGTACTGATAGAATTCGTTGTATTCCTCGTCCTTGATCTCGCTCTTGCTCCGGGTCCACAAGGCCTGGAGGGTGTTCAGCCGGCGACCGTTCAACTCGATGGGCACGGGGACGAAACTGGAGTAACGCTTGATGATCCGCTCCAGCTCGGACTCTTTGGAAAAGTGCTTTGCGTCGTCCTTGAGCTCCAGAGTGATGCGGGTGCCGCGTTGTGTGGAATCGTTGTCGCGGAGCTCGTATCCGCCGGCTCCCTCGCTGACCCATTCGGAAGCTGTTCCATCCGGGGAGGCAGATCGTGAGACCACGGAGACTTTCCGTGCTGCCATGAACGCCGAGTAGAACCCGACCCCGAACTGACCGATCAGCGATGCCTGGCCTTGTTTCGCCTCGGCCAGTTGTTTCACGAAGGCCTTCGTTCCTGAATGAGCGATGGTGCCCAGGTTCTCCACCAGTTCTGCGCGCGACATCCCAATGCCCGTGTCGGAGAGGGTTACGGTCCCCGCAGCCTCATCGGTCTGGATCTGGATGACGGGGGCGACATCCGGTTGCAGAACGGGCTGCCCTGAGGTCTGGAGGTAACGGAGCTTCTCACATGCATCAGCCGCGTTGGAGATCAGCTCGCGAACAAAGATTTCGCGGTCGGTGTAAAGGGAGTGGATCACCAGGTCCAGCAACTGCTGAATCTCGGCTTGAAAGACGTGCTTCTCGGATTGACTCATAGGTTCGAAATAAAATGACTGCATGAAATAGGAACGCGAAGTCTGTACGTCAAGCTGTTGCTTCCTTGACTTCATTCAGGCTGGGTGGTTCCACTGCCCGGATTGAAAGCAGTCAGCCACCGGGTCCTGCGGGGCGGTTCGCAGGCGCAGAGTCTGATCCCCTTGGTCGCGCCGGGGGATCTGCGGTCTGTCTCATCTGCGCATGGGCCTCCGCGAGCAGGGGGTGGATGGCATGCGCAGGCTGTTTCCCGACCCGAGTGGTGATTGATCCAAAAGTGCCGTGACCATCCTGGAGGTCATCCAGAAAAGCTCGCAGTTCCTCGCCGGAAAGGGCGTGGAATCGCCGCGTCTTCAAGTGGAGCTCTTGCTCGCCGCCCAGCTTGGGATTCCTCGATTGAAGCTCTACCTGAACCACGATCAGAAGCTGTCGGAAACCGAGCTTGGAGCCTTGAGATCCAAAGTGGTCCGTCGGGGGGCGAGAGAACCCCTTCAGCACATCATCGGCTCGGTCAATTTCGCGGGTCTTGAGGTTGAATCCAGCCGTGATGCGCTGGTCCCGCGTCCGGAGACTGAACTGCTGGCGTCCACGGCCCTTAGGCATCTCGCCGTCCCGGGGGACGGTGGCATGGACGAGCCGATGCGCGCGTTGGACTTTGGAACTGGGACAGGTTGCCTGGCGATATACCTTGCGATCCAAAATCCCGGAGTGGAGATGCATGCCTGTGATCTCTCGCAGGCGGCCCTGGGGCTTGCGTCACGAAACGCGCTGCGCCACGGGCTGGCGGACCGGATACGATTCCATCACGGAGATTCCTTTGCTGCCTTGCCTGGAGAGTTGCGATTCAACCTCATTGTTTCGAACCCGCCCTATATACCGAGCCTTGAGATCGAGAATTTGGAACCGGAGGTCAAAGACCATGATCCCCGGATGGCGCTTGATGGGGGCAAGGACGGGCTAACCTTTTATCGGCTGCTGGCGTCTGAGGCGGCGACCTGGCTGAAAGCCGGTGGGGTCATCGCGATGGAATTTGGTGACGGTCAGGAACCGGCGGTCAGACAGATTCTTGAATCACAAAACTGGGTTGTCGAACCCACCCTCGCTGACTACAGTTCGAAGCCGCGGGTGGTGGTGGCGAGGCGTGAATCACAAGTGCGGGCGGGTTAACATCAAACATGGACAGCTTATCGATACGGGGCGGAGTCCCATTGCGGGGTGAGGTGCAGATTTCCGGTGCCAAAAACGCCGTCCTGCCGATCATGGCGGCAACACTTCTAACAGACGAACCCTGTGTCATCAGGCACGTGCCAAACCTGAGCGACGTCCGTTTCATGGGTCAGATCCTTGAATCCCTTGGGGCGAAGGTCGAGTTCGAGAAGGATGTCCTGCGGGTGCACGCGAAAAAGATTCAGGGGGCCGGGGATTACGATCTGATTCGAAAGATGCGTGGATCCATCTGCATTCTGGGCCCCTTGTTGGGCCGTCTCCGGCAGGCGAAAGTCTCTCTTCCGGGCGGATGCGTGATTGGCGCTCGGCCGGTGGACCTTCACCTGAAGGGCATGGAGGCTTTGGGGACGAAAGTTACCGTCCAGAACGGGTACGTGACTGCCAAGGCTCCGAAGCTGGCGGGATCGGAGGTTTTTCTGGGGGGTCGCGCAGGACCCACGGTCCTGGGAACAGCCAACGTGATGATGGCCGCGGCGTTGGCGGATGGGATCACGGTGATTGAAAGTGCCGCCTGCGAGCCTGAGGTGATCGATCTCGCTGACTTCCTGAACAGCATGGGCGCCCGGATCACGGGTGCAGGAAGTCCAACGGTCCAGATTGCCGGCGTGTCACGCCTGCATGGTGCGGAGCACGAGGTCATCCCCGACCGGATCGAGGCGGCTACCTTTGCGATTGCGGCAGCGGCCACGGGAGGAGAGGTGACTTTGCGGGGGGCGCGGCCAGACCATCTTTCCGCGGTGTTCGACAAGCTCAGTGAGTCCAATGTGCGGGTTGAAAGAAAGGGACGCATCGTGACCGTGAAGCGCGGAGGCAAGCTGCGCCCGATCGATGTCACCACGCTCCCCTATTCGGGATTCCCCACGGATGTCCAGGCCCAGATGATGGTCTTGATGTGTCTCACGTCCGGGATCAGCATCATCACAGAGAGAGTGTTTGAGAGCCGCTTCATGCATGTGAGCGAGCTTGCACGGCTTGGGGCTGATATCTCGATCGAGGGACCCAGCGCGATCGTGAAGGGGGGGCGTCCGCTCAGCGGAGCCCCTGTGATGGCGAGTGACTTGAGGGCATCCGCCGCGTTGGTCATCGCGGGACTTGCGGCCTCCGGAACCACGGTGGTGAATCGCGTTTATCACATCGATCGTGGCTACGAGCAGATTGATGAGAAACTCCGCAAGCTCGGGGCGCGGATAGAACGTATCAAGGAGACATGAAGCAGTTCATCTGGCTCTTGATCATCGGAGGCGTGCTGCTGGGTGTTTTCAGGCTTTGGGAGTTCTATGACCAGCAGCAGCAGACGAAGGATCTGAAGGAGAAGGAAATACGGCAGATCACCGATGGGAGCAACCTTCAGGGGATGAGCCAGGCATTGGAAGGCACCTACCGGACGGCACAATCAAAAGGTGTCCTGGGATTGCGGGATTTTCTAAGGGATTACAAAGGGACCGAACATCTTCTGGATCCAAGGATGGGTCACATCGAGCTGGACTACGCCGTCCTGATGATGTCGAAGGACCCCGCCGTGGCCCGGCGTGTGTTCACGGAGGTCAAGGACCGGACTCCGCCCCACTCGCCTCTCCAACAGCGACTCAAGCTGATGGAACGCACTTTCAATTGAGCCGCAGAAGGCCCAGCCGGGATTACGATTACGATTACGAGGGGAGGGGACGGGGACGCATGCGAATCGAAAGTAGTGAGATGCGCTCCCTTACTGCCCCCCGATCGTGGGAGAGAGAGGCAATTGACTCAACTCGGTCTGGAGCGGCCTGCTGGTTTCCCTGGCCAACGCCGTAAAATTATTCACAAAGGCGCCGCCAGAATCCGGTTTCCCGTCGTTATTTGCATCCATGCCGCGCAGGGTCGCCCTCAGGGCAACTGTCTCCTGCGTCGGGATGCTTACCGGCGTCGGCATCGTGGGGGTTATCTGCGAGGCTCCATTGAATGAATGTTTCCTTCCCTCACCTGTGGTGAAATTTCCCGTGCCACTGAGGAATCGTATGCTGGAGGTGATCGGGGCTGTGCCGTTGTCGGTGAAAGCGATTCCGTCTGCCAGCCCCGGCTGTATCAATCCCGGGATGCTCCGCTGCACGAGTTGAAACTCGCTCTCCTCCACCTGCAAGACCCCGTCGGGGAGGCGGATCTGGAAATTGGAAGCTTGAGACAGCTTG
>VHDG01000101.1 GCA_016871475.1 Verrucomicrobiota bacterium | reverse complement strand
GCGGCATCGCGATTAAAGGATCTGGGCTACAAGGCTGATCTGCAAAAGGTCTTTGGGTGGGTCAGGGATTGGAAGATCATCGGCCCGTTTGATAATTCCCAACGAGCCGGGTTCGATCAGGTGTTTCCTCCCGAGAAGGAGATCAACCTGAGCGCGGAATACGATGGCAAGGAAGGCAAGGTTCGATGGATGGATCTCTCCAGCAAGGACGAGTACGGAAAAGTGGACGCCAATTTGCCGCTGGGGAAGCTGAAGGAAGCGATGTCCTACTGCTACACAGAGCTGCATTCAGCCCGGCCTGTGTCAGCCGAGATCAGGCTTGGATGCAAGAACGCGTGGAAAGTGTGGCTGAATGGGAAGCTGCTGTTTGGACGCGATGAGTATCATCGAGGGGCCGAGATCGATCAGTATCGCATGCCTTGCGAGCTCGTGGCCGGGAAGAACACCTTGCTCATCAAGCTCGGTCAGAATGAGCAGAAGGAACGATGGACGGAGGAATGGGAGTTTCAGCTCCGTGTGACCGATGCCCTGGGAACCCCCATCTCGCCCCTCAGAGTCGGGGTCCCTCAACCCACGACTGCCAGCCGTTGAACTCTGAATCGCATCCCTCTCGCCATATGAAATCACTGCATCTTCTGTTCCTCGGCGTGTTATTGGTTTCCGCCGATACCCAAGCCAGCTGGACAAACTGGCGGGGCCCTCGGTTCAACGGCACCCAGGATGGGGCCCGGTTGCCTGAGAAACTCTCCGGACCCGAGAGTGTTGCCTGGGAAACTCCACTGCCAGGAAGAGGGCTATCCAGCCCCGTGATCGTCGGCCAGCGGGCATTCCTGACCGCCTCCAGCGGCGGAAAGCAGGAGCGGTTGCACGTGATTTGTTTCTCCACCGTTGATGGCTCGAAGATCTGGGAGCGTACCTTCCTGGCCACCGGTCGAACCATGAGCCACGAGAAAACCAGTGTCGCTGCTCCCACCCCAACGTCCGATGGTCAGTTCGTTTATGCTCTCTATTCCTCCAACGACCTCGTTTGCCTGGATCTCGATGGCAATCTGATCTGGTTTCGTGGTTTGGGTCTCGATCACCCAAACGCCAGCAACAGCCTGGGAATGTCCTCATCCCTGGTAACGACCGATGGCGTGGTTCTCGCCCAAATCGAGAACGACAGCGAATCGCTCGCCCTGGGTATCGACACCCGGTCGGGAGAAAACCTTTGGAAGCTTGAGCGGCCCAAGATGGCCAATTGGTGTTCCCCCACCATCGCCTCGCGGAGCGATGGATCGAAGGCGTTCTGCCTCCAGTCGGGCAAAGGTGTCCTTGCCGTCGCCCCTCGCACCGGCAAAACGATTTGGGACTACTCAGAGGGCGCATCCACCGTTGCCTCAAGCGCCCATCATGAGGGGATCATCTATGCGCCGTCGCACGGCCTGACGGCGTTTAAGCCCGGCGCCGAAGGTCAGCCTGTGGAGCAGATCTGGCGATCGGGGCAGCTGCGCCCCGGGACTGCGAGCCCGGTTATCGCTGATGGAAAAGTTTTTGCCCTCAATGACGGAGGAGTCTTGAGCGCTGGTGAACTGGCTACAGGAAAGCGGCTCTGGCAGCTGCGGTTAAAGGGGCCGTTCAGTTCGACCCCGGTGGCGGTGGGCAACAAGATGTTGGCAGTCAGCGAGAAGGGCGTCGTGCAGCTGATCGACCTGAGCAAGCCCGAAGGCGAGGTGATGTCCGAACTCGACCTCAAGGAAACCGTCCTTGGCACCCCTTCGCTGGCGGAGGATGGGGTCTACGTCAGGAGCGATGCGAAATTGTGGAAGTTGAAGTGAAAGAACGGGCGGGCTGGGGCCGTAGTGTTGGGTATAGGCGGCTGAGAGGCCTTCGGTTCCAACCGGGCGGAGAAAAGTCCGGGCCGCAGGCAGGCCGCAACATAGAAAGACCATCCTATGACTGCCCACTGCTGCCCCGAAGGACGTTGGCTCGCTGACTCTGCCCCCACTACCCGATCCATCTACGCACCAAACCTCGATGAGCTGATCGAGGCTCCATTGGCCGATCTGTTCTGGGGAGTCACCGAGTTCTCTGCGGTCAACGAAGCGATCGCCCGGGCCGATGCGATGATCCGCCACCTTGAAATCCGACGGAGCGTGATCGAAAAACAGATCTCCAAGCTGTCCCCCGTTTCGTCGCTGGAATGCGCCGCTGCCTGAGGACGATCAGTTCCGGCTTTCAGGGCTACTGCTCACGCATTTCGAACATACCAGTCGAGAGCCTCGTCCAGCCCGGCAGCGATATCGTGGGTAGGCTTGTAGCCCAGAGCCTCCTTGATCCGGCTGATGTCCGCCTGGGAGTGGCGAACGTCTCCAGCCCGAAAGGGACCCCGTTTAGGTTCAATCCCCTTGACCGACGGATGCGATTTTACAAGCCGGTCTTTGAGCAGTTGGATCAGCTCATTCAGGGTTGTGCGTTCATTCAGTGCGACGTTGAACACCCTGTGGGCCGGCTGTTCCGGACTCTTCACTGCGGCGAGCAGGTTGGCCTGGACAACATTTGCGATGTAACAGAAGTCACGACTCGTCTCGCCGTCCCCATTGATCAGCATGGGCTTGTTGGCAAGCAGCGAGGAAATCCATTTTGGAATGACCGCTGCGTAAGCCCCCTCAGGATTTTGACGAGGGCCGAAGACGTTGAAGTAGCGCAGCCCGGTCAGTTGCATTCCATAGCAGCGGGCGAAGACACCCGCGTAGATCTCGTCCATGAACTTGCTCGCCCCATAGGGCGACAGCGGTTCTCCGATTTGATCCTCCAGCTTTGGCAGCGCGGGGTGATCCCCGTAAACGGCGCTGCTTGAGGCATAGACCAGGCTTTCGACCCGGGCTTCGCGCGCCGCCGCCAGAACGTGAAGGAAGCCCGTCACATTCGCCGCGTGGCAGCCGATCGGATCCTCGATGGAGCGCGGCACCGAGCCCAGAGCCGCTTGATGAAGAACATGGCGAACCCCTTGCAGGGCGTTTCGACAATTGTCGGGGTCGGCGATGTCGCCTTCGATGAATCGAAACCGGCTCCAAGCCTTCGAGCCGACAATTGCCTGGACCTCATCCAGGTTCTTCCGAAACCCGGTGGAGAGGTTATCGAAGCCGGTGACGGTCTGGCCCAGTTTTAAGAGCTGTTCGCAGAGGTGGGACCCGATGAAGCCCGCTGCGCCCGTGACGAGCCAGTGTCGTGGCCGTCCGGTCAGTTCCTGACAGATCTGTGCGTAAGAGTCGCTCATGAGAACGCGGGAACAGCACTCTAAAACGGAGTCGCCCGCAAGCCATGTTGCTCCGAAGTGGAGTCAGGCACGCGGGCGGATGCCGGAGTGGATTCAAGCCGGGTAGGACCGGTGAGGGTTCCCCTGCAAACAGTCATGCCTTCGTGATCTGACCCGGACGGCTCTTGATGCCGCTCATCGCGTTGCGGGTGTCGATGATGCATTCGGCCCATTCCGCAAGCTCCTTGTAATTCACGGTCTTGTGATTTGTGGAGATCAGGACCGCATCGAACCCGGCCACGGTTTCCTTGTTCCATGCCACCGACTTGGTTCCGGTCCAGTTTGCATGCTCGCGCGTAGGGCGGATCACAGGGATGTGCGGATCGTAATAAGCCACTTCCGCTCCGCGGGCCTTCAGAAGGTCGAGGAGGATGAATGTGGGGGATTCGCGCATGTCATCCACGTCAGGCTTATAGGCCAGGCCAAGCAGGAGGATTTTGCTGCCGTTCAGGGGCTTGCGGCGGGTGTTCAGCGCTTCTGCGGTCCTGTTCACAACATGCTGAGGCATGGCTGTGTTCACCTCACCGGCAAGCTCGATGAACTTGGTGTTCTGTCCGTATTCCCGAGCCTTCCAGGTCAGGTAGAAGGGGTCGATGGGGATGCAGTGACCTCCGAGACCGGGGCCTGGGTAGAAAGCCATGTAACCGAAGGGCTTTGTCTTGGCGGCGTTGATGACCTCCCAGACATCGATGCCCATGGCGTCATAGACCACTTTGAGTTCGTTAACCAAAGCAATGTTGACGCCGCGGAAGATATTCTCGAGGAGCTTTGTCGCCTCTGCCGCGCGGCATGAAGACACGGGCACGATGGTCTTGATGGCCGCTCCATAGAGGGCTTTTGCCCGTTCAAGGCATTGAGGCGTAAGCCCGCCAACAACTTTGGGAATGATGGCGACTTTGCTGTCGGGGTTGCCTGGGTCTTCGCGTTCGGGCGAGAACGCGAGATGAAAATCGCGACCCGCCTTGAGGTTGGATCCTTTCTCGAGGACCCGCAGGAGATCTTCATCCGTCGTGCCGGGGTAGGTGGTGGATTCCAGGACCACCAGCGTGCCTTTCTGCAGGTGCGGGGCGATCGATTCGCCGGTCTTGATGATGTAGCTGATATCCGGCTCGCGGTTTTTGTTCAGCGGCGTCGGGACGCAGATGATGATGGCGTCGACTTCACGAATACGCGCGAAGTCCTTGGTGGCGGAAAACTTTCCAGCGCGGACCTGCTCCTGGATCATCTCACCGGAGATATGTTTGATGTAGCCTCTGCCGGCGTTGCAGTCGTCCACCTTTGCTTGATCGGTGTCAACACCGAGCACGGCGACTCCTGAGCGTGCGAATTGGAGGGAAAGGGGAAGTCCTACATAGCCCAGTCCGATAACAGCGATCTTTTGTTCTCTCATATCTACAGAATGTACTGGTTGCATGCGATTGGCGGTTAAACGCCCGGCCGTGGCTATCCGCACCAGTTGTCATGGACGCCCCGGCAACGCCCCCGTCCATGGCCGAAAGATCACCACACTGGGCACTGCGCATGGCTACCCTAGTCTAGCCGACATCAATTTCAATCGACAAACCTTCCAAGGCGTTAAGCACGATTTTTTCCGGGTGGACTTCGTCCATGTTGTTTCTGGGATCGGAATTGACCTTTTGGCGGCGGAGTGCAGATTGCGGGCTGTCAGTCTTGGCCCGCTGGGTTGGGTTGGGTTGGGTTGGAGAAGACCCGAGTGGGGGCGTACTGGTTTCGACCATGTGAGTGCGCCGGAGGCGGCATGCCGAGGATGGTTCGTTGGCCTCGTAAAAAATCGAACTAAAAAATTAAGAGCTAACGAAGAGTTGGCCCTCGCAGCCTAAGGCTGTGACGTTCACCCCTGGATCCCGGCTAAGGGGAGTGAGCGCTATTAGTCGGGGTGGTGTTCTTGTGGGGACAGCGCGCAAGACGCCGAGAAACTCCATGCTGACTAAGCTGCAGGTTTCGAGTCAGGGTGATTTCCTGTGGCCGACAAAATACCTTGGCTAAGCATGTAGTCGCGGCCGGTTTTCTTGCTTGGGACGCGGGTTCAACTCCCGCCGCCTCCACCATTTTTTCCTAAGGAATTCGAGGATTTGTTTGATTTCATGACAGTTTCCTGACAGCTTCGCCCCATGTCGAAGCCAAAGTTTCCCATGGTGGTGAAACGGGGCCACACGATCGTCAAAATCTATCACACTCCGACCCGGGTGCGATTCCTACACCGTGGTCCATTACATTGGTGATAGACGCCAGCGCAAAACCTTTGCAGACCTCGGGTTGGCGGTCACCGAAGCGGAGGTGACAGCGAATAAGCTGTCAGCCGGTGAGTTGGACGTGCTCACTCTGACCAGCCAGGATCGACTGGCCTATATCCGGGCGATTGAGGTGCTCAGGCCCACAGGCGTTGGACTCGAGATGGCAGCCCTCCAGTTCGCGGAGGCACTCAAAGTAATGGACGGCGGATCAATCCTGGATGCGGCCCGGTTTATACCAGGCAAAACCCTAACAACCTCCCGCGCAAACTCGTTCCAGACGTTTTGGCAGAATTGCTCAAGGCCAAACAGGCCGATGGAATGAGCGATGTTTATCTGAAACACTTGCGCAGTCGCCTTGGCCTCTTCGCCGAGAGGTTCAAAACCACGATCGCCATGGTGACCACCGCCGAGATCGAGGATTTTTTGCGAAGCCTCGAATTGTCGGGGCGCTCCCGAAACAACTACCGGCGTGCCATTGCCACCCTGTTCTATTTCGCCGAAACGCGGGGCTACGTTGCCAAAGGCGCGGCGCAAGTGGAATCGGTTGCTCTCGCCAAAGAGCATGAAGTGGGCATTGAGATTTTCACCCCGGAAGAAATGACCCGCATTTTGAACCATTCCGAACCGAAACTGGTTCCCTTCCTTGCGATTGGGGGATTCGTCGGACTGCGCCATGCTGAAATCTCCCGGCTCGACTGGTCGCAGGTGCGACTTGATGACGGTTTTGTCGAGGTGACGGCCAGCAACGCCAGGACTGCGAGCCGCTGTTTGGTGCCGATCCTTCCCAACCTGAAAGCATGGCTTGGTCCGCACCAGCGAGTGCACGGCAAGGTTTGCCCCTACGCCAGCATGTCGAAACAACTGCTGTGGTTGGCTGAGGCGGTTCACGCCCAGTGGCAGCAAGAAACGCCGCCGGGAAGCTTCGTTTGGAAACACAACGCGTTGCGGCGCTCCTTCATCAGTTACCGGGTAGCGCAAACCCAGAACGTGGCCCAAGTCGCTCTTGAAGCTGGGAATTCGCCACGCATGGTCTTTTCGAACTATCGCGAGTTGGTCCGTCCCGCAGATGCGGTGAAGTGGTTTGCCATCGCCCCGGCACCCGGTGCCTCGGTTCTCTCATCTTCGCACGAGGCAGCAGCGTTCGGAACCACCGTCTGAACAGGTTCATTTCCGGTAGTGAAATCCGGTTGGGAAGACTGCATGGAAACTGAGGCAAACCGGGTGGTCCGCCCCTGACGCGCCACGCGGAAGTTTTCATTCAGATAAGCATCCACGTCGGTAATCTTGAACCGCACGGTTCCCCCGATTTTAATGTATGGCAGGTAGCCGAGCTTCATCCAATTATCAATGTACCGCGTCGTGCATTGCGCGGCGGTGGCCCCTAGATTCGTTCGTAGACCTGACCAAGCGGCTTCTTGCCGAAGATCCCGCCGTTATGGTGGCGATGTTCTGTGGTCCCGATGACAGGAATTGCGCAGAGTATCTGTCGCATCACGTTTCAGGTCGCCGCGTGGTCATATTCAAGATGCGCCGATGATGACGTACTGTGCGATGCTCGACCAGTGCAGCGTCGTCGTTAGCGCGGACAGTCTTCCCATCCACATATGTTCGGCCCTTCGGATCCCGCTCGTTGCGCTATTCGGCCCAACCGGCCCGAGACAAACCGGCCCATGGATGGCTCGCGCCGTCGTGCTCACCGCCAAATGTGCTTCGCCCCACTCCCCAGGATACGAAGTTCGCATGATCGACTGGCCTCCCCGTCCTGCATGCACCTCATCGAAGTCGATGAAGTTTTCGACGCCGTGCTAAATATGTGGAAGGCGGATCGTTAACAGAGCAATGGACGTCCCGACTCCTAGAAGCCCATCGCTCGCCTGGCGTTCATAAGAGCGGGTTTGCCAAGAACGCTGTACTCAAGTTCAACTTCGCCATTGGCTCGCTCAAGCCGATGTAGAGGCGCGCCCACGGTCGCATATCCCTGAATCCCCAAAACGCAATCGATCATCCCGTCTCGATATAGGGACTCTGCAATCGTCGGCGGCAGTCGGTGGCCGAACGGATACGAAAACGGCAGCACCTTTGCGTCAAGCGCGGTTCTCAGCTCGCGCGCCGGCGCGACAATTTCTTTGTCAACGGCGTCGGGAGCCAGACGCGAGCACGAAACGTGCGTGGCCGTATGCAGGCCGACCGAGTGCCCGTTCTTCCGCCACGTCCGCAGTTCCTCCCAGGTAAAATACGGTTGATGCGCCGCAAGATACGCAGGTAGAGGCTGCATCCCGCACCTCGCCCACCACTCGTCCATTAACTCGTCCTTGGTCTCCATCGGCATCTCGAATGAGACCCTGATAATTTCGCTCGGGCTGGACGCCGTCGGTAGTGCGTTCGCGGAGGCTATCTGATTGTACGCGCGCAATGCTTGAGCGTTGGGCGTCTCGGCCAGAACCGCGCTCAACTTGTGCCGCCACATAAGCTGCCTGTTGTCGAGGCATTCCGTAATGACCAGCGTTGTTGCGCGAATGCCTCGCCGGTTAAGAAGGTCCATGACGCCGTTCCCGATAAGGCTGAATCCGTCGTCAAACGTGAGGGCCGCCGCAGGCTTGTCACCGGTCACGCGCTCGCCAAGAAGCATGTCCTCCAGAGAAACAAACTGAAAGTAGGACTGCAGTACATCGAGATCACGCTCGAACCGCTCATACGTGCAGCCACTAAAGAAGGATTTGTAATACGATGGCGGTGTTCCGACGCGATGATAATAAATGATGTTTATGCTCGATTGCAGGCTTCGCCGCATCACCGGAGCGAGTATCGAAGAGGTTGCGATCCCACCCACCAGCTGCTTAATCATCATCTTCATCGACATCATAGATTGAGAAGCTCCATGAGTCGTTTTCGCATCGCCTCTCGGGCCGCCTCGGGGCTTGAAAGCGACCAATACTCCGATACCTGCTCCTCGCGCGAGAATCGTTCCGCAACATTGCCGTCGATGAGACGCCGCACCGTACAGCTTTGGTGCAGGGTCCAATCGCTGCCCCGAAAATAGAACATCGGCTTACCCTGCGGACAACCGACTATCCTCGTACCCCGCTCCATATCCGAGAGCACGCGCTGGTAAAGCGTGGCCGCGCCCATGGCCGTCTTCATGAACAGTGTCGCGGGGGTATCGTCTTTCGAAATAGCCGGAAAGTAGTGTGCAAGGATGTCGCCCCCGTCGATGACCGGACTTAAGGTCATCAGCGTGCCGCCGCAAAAGCCGAGAGCGCCGCTGGCGTAAGCGAATTCTATTGTGGACGACCCGTTAAAGATCGGGGATACGCCGCTGTGGAATTGAGCATCTTCGGAAACGCGGAAACAAGCGGTTCGCGATAGATGGCGCCGCCCAAACACACCACCACGTCAGGACCAAGCCGCGCAAGCTCCGATACAAACGTTCGGTCGTTTACATCCGCGGGCCTGTGTATGCATGACTGTTCCAGGCCGTCATAGTCCGCCGCTGCGTTTGGGAAGAAGGTTCGTTCGGCCTCTTCAATCGCGGTAGAAGCCGACCAACCCCACAGGCCTCCCTTGAGTTTCGTCGCCAATCGAATGGCGGCATACGCCGCCCTATCGCGCCGCACCTCTCGTCGAAATTTCTTGACCTTCCACGACAAGGTTTTCTGCTGAGCGCGCGGATGGACAATCGCCGCGATATCGTGATCTCTTGCAAGACTTACGCAAAGATGCTTATGGTGCGGTCGTTCGCCCGTAATGATAATGACTCTCATCTACCACTCACAGGAATTTGCTTTTTCAAAGGGACGCAACCATCCCGGTCCGGGTAAGTTGGGGCAATAGAAAAGTTCCTCTGAACCAGGTGTGGAAGGGTGGTTGGAAGAGGATTCTCACGTGGAG
>VHDG01000100.1 GCA_016871475.1 Verrucomicrobiota bacterium | reverse complement strand
TCGAGTTCGAGTTCCAGCTCGCCCTCATGAATCGAAAACTCCGGGAGGATGTGGAAACCATTTTCATGATGCCCAAGGAATCATTCACTTTCCTAAGCTCCAAAATGGTGAAGGAAATCGCCAGGTTGGGAGGGGACGTGAACGCATTCCTTCCCTCACATGTGGTCGCCGCTTTGAAGAAAAAAGTCTCGTTCAAGGCCAAATAACAACACCCTTAATCCTATGGCCACCAGCAAGTTGGAAGTTTCACTGCAACAACTGGAACACGGATCGGTAAAACTTCAGGGCGAACTCACCCCCGACGAAGCAGGCATGGATATCCAGGATGAGCTCATCCACCTCAAAAAACCCCTGCTCTACGATCTTACCGCAGAACGACTCGGGGAAAGTCTTCTGATAACGGGGTCAGTGCAGCTTATTGTCGACTGTGAATGTGCGCGATGTTTGAGGCCATTTGTGCAGGAGCTTCGGCTTGATTCTTGGGCGTGCCATGTGCCGCTGGAGGGCGAGGATCGGGCTGAGGTTTTGAGCGATTGCGTGGACTTGACGCCCTATATTCGCGAAGATATCGTCCTCGCGCTTCCTCAACATCCGTTGTGCGATACCGAGTGCAGCGGACTTCCCGGGATGGTGAATTCTGGCACGGGGAAGAAATCTGCTCCTGCGGCGGAAGGGGTCAAACCCAACTCCGTCTGGGATCAGCTGGATAAACTGAAACTGAGATAGAAGATTATGGGCGTTCCCAAGCGAAAACCTTCGAAGAGCCGCATGCGCATGCGGCGCGCATACAACAGCGTTTTGACCCTCCCGCAGGTCATTGAGTGCTCGCAGTGTGGAGCTCCCTCACGGCCTCATCTGGTCTGCCCATCCTGCGGGTTCTACAAAGATCGGCAGGTTCTCTCCGTCAAGGCTGGCAAGTGATTTTTCGAACGAGCGCAGCGGTCGTTTGCGATCCCTGCGCTCGTTTCGTTTATGCGCATCGTGGTTGATGTGATGGGCAGCGATCGCGGCCCCCAAGCCATGATCCAGGGAGCCGTTGAAGCGCTCAAGCTCCCCGGAAACGCCCGCATCCAGAAGCTGATCCTGGCCGGGCGCAGAGGCGAGATCGAATCCGCCCTCGCCGCCCTCGGCCAAAGGGATCACCGCATCGACGTACTTCATGCGGATGATGTGCTTTCCATGGAGGACAAACCCACCGACGTCCTTCGAAAAAAGAAGGATTGTTCCATGGCCAAAGCCGTCGATTCCCTGAAGGACGGATCCGCTGACGCTGTTATTTCCCCAGGAAATACGGGAGGCCTTGTCGCCGCCGCCGCTGTCAAACTCCGCCAGCTCGAAGGGGTGGAACGTCCTGCCATAGCCACGGTGATGCCGACCACAGACTCTGAGTTCGTTTTGCTCGATGCCGGTGCCAACCCGGAGGTCAAGCCGCTTCATCTGCTCCAGTTCGCGATCATGGGGGCCACCTACGCCGAATGCGTTCTGGGAAAGCAGAAACCACGCGTCGGCATCCTCAGCAATGGATCGGAGGAGATGAAGGGAAACGATGTCACCCGGGAAAGCTTGAAGCTTTGCCGCCGAGCCGACCTGAACTTTCTCGGTTATGTGGAGGGTCACGACCTCTTTGCAGACCGTGTTGACGTGGTTGTTGCCGACGGTTTTGTGGGAAACATCGTGCTCAAGACCATCGAAAGCATGGGAAAATGCGTTCAAACGATCCTCAACCGGGAGTTTCGTCGGAACCCGCTGCGAATGCTGGGCGCACTGATTGCCAGCGGCGGTTTTCGAGACATCAAACATCGCATGAACCCCGACTCCTACGGCGGAGCTCCCCTCCTGGGCGTCAACGGTACCGTCGTGAAAGTTCATGGTTCTGCAAAACCTGCCATGGTGACCAATGCCGTCCGCCAGGTGTCTGCCGCATTCAACTCCAAACTGAACGAGCAGATGCGAAGGGCCGTTGCGGCAGCCAACGAACGGGTGATGGCAGCGTGATCACGATGATGAACATTTTTTCACCCGACCCTTCAGCATCCCTCCTGGGCGCCAGTCAGCACAGCAGATCAGATCTCACAACGAAGGATTTCCACAGGTCATGACGGCCAAACGATTCAAGAACCCCCGTGCCGAGCACAACTATCAGGGCCGCCCCTGCTCCATTGTAGGTGTGGGTTCCTACGTGCCGGATCGGGTTCTCACCAACGCAGACCTCGAAAAAATGGTCGAAACCTCCGATGACTGGATCACATCACGAACCGGCATCAAGGAGCGGCGGGTGGCGGCGGAGAATGAGTTTACCTCCGACATGGCCGCAGCTGCCGCAAGGCGTGCGATCGCTTCCGCTGGGATCAAGGCCGAGGAGATCGACCTCATCATCGTGGCGACCATCACTCCCGACATGATGTTCCCGTCCACAGCCTGTCTTGTTCAGCACAAGATCGGTGCGGTGCGCGCGGCGGCCTTCGATATCGAGGCTGCCTGTTCAGGGTTCATCTATGCTCTCGAGATCGGGCAGCAGTTCATCATGTCCCGCAGCTGTAACACGGTGCTCGTGATCGGTGCCGAGAAGCTATCAACCATCGTGGATTGGAAGGACCGGAACACCTGCGTGCTATTCGGTGATGGCGCGGGTGCCGCCATTCTCCAGAACCGCCCGGACTCTCACGGCCTTCTCACCGCTTGCATGGGTGCGGATGGCGGCAAGTCCGAACTGCTCTACATGCCGGGTGGCGGGAGCATGTGCCCGGCATCGGGCCAGTCTGTCGCGGCAGGACTGCACTTCCTCCGAATGGATGGAAAGGAAACCTTCAAAAACGCAGTCACCGCCATGCAGACCGCGGCGCGCGAGGCGCTGCGAAGGTGCGAGCTGGACATCACTCAGATCAAATGCGTGATTCCCCACCAGGCCAACAGGCGGATCATCGAAGCCGTGGGCGAACGATTGGGTGTCAGGCAGGACCAGGTTTTCGTGAATCTCGACAAATACGGCAACACCTCAGCGGCCTCCGTTGCGATCGCATTCGATGAGGCTGTTCGCACCGGAGTGATTCAACGAGGAGACCTGGTCCTCATGGTGGTCTTTGGCGCAGGTCTCACCTGGGCCGCGGCGGTGATTGAGTGGTAAGGCCCAAGCAAGTGAACCCCAAGTGGGTCTTGTGCGCTCCCTGTCCTCGTCACAGTGTGAAGACTGGACGAAAACGATGCCGGCCGGATCCATGCGCAAAGGAGTGCGAGAAATCCAGGCCGGTGGGGTGACCTCTAAGTCCCCTGGCTCTTCATCAACTGGGCCACAGTGTCCAAAGGAACCGCGCAGCCCCACTCGACTCTCCCAATCCCACGGGCCAGGACGAACTTGACCTGCCCTCCCACCACCTTCTTGTCCAGTTGCATGGCCTCCAGCAGTCGTTTCAGTTGGAGCGCATTAAGCCGGATGGACGTCGGTAGCTCGGTGCGTTCGAACAGCTGCCGAATTCTCATCGAGTCCGAAGCAGGTAGTCCCAGGCATTGCTCGGAGAGTCTCGCGGCAAGAACCTGCCCGATCGAAATAGCCTCTCCGTGCAGATATTTTCCGTAGCCCGAAATCGCCTCGATCGCATGGCCGATGGTGTGGCCGAAATTCAGTGTGGCCCTCAATCCTGACTCGGTCTCGTCCTGGCTCACGACGTCTGCCTTGATTTCACAAGACCTCGCAATGATCTGAGTCAGCAGGGACTTGTCGCGCCTTAGAATCCGTTGCATCTGGGACTCCAGAAGCTCGAACAACGCCCGATCCTGGATCACGCCGTACTTGATGATCTCCGCAAGCCCGGCCCGAAACTCACGATCCGGCAGGGTCTTGAGAGTATCGATGTCACAGAGGACGAGCCTGGGTTGATGAAACGCCCCGACCAGGTTCTTTCCGGCCTTGAGGTTTACCCCTGTTTTTCCACCCACCGAGCTGTCCACCTGAGCCAGGAGCGTGGTGGGGATTTGGATGAACTGGAGTCCCCGCAGGTGGCAGGCGGCCGCGAATCCCGCGAGATCCCCCACGACTCCGCCGCCGAGTGCCACCACGAAAGACTTTCGTTCCATGCGATGTTTCGCCATGGCATTGCAGCACTTCTCCACCGAACCAAGGCTCTTCGTGGCCTCGCCGGCCTTGACTTGAATCAGGCTCGGGCAGAAGCCGGCCTTGGTCAAACTCTTGAGCACGCCCGACGCGAAAAGCGGACCAACACGGCTGTCGGTGATGACGGCGCATCGACGTCCAAGATCGAGAAGAGACGCCTGCTCGCCCAATGTCTTGAGGAGTCCGGAGCCGATATGGATGGAGTAGCTGCGTTTGCCCAACGCGACAGGCACGAGTTGCATGCCAGGGAAGCTATCCCGGGAAATTGCAGCTTCGCAAGGTTTCCAACGCTATCGAGCCGCGAGAGGCAGCGGTTCGACGTGAGTTCAGGTTTGTTGTCCATCCTTTAGGATGTCCGGGCTCTGCCCGTTTCGGCTCCGTCGATGGGAGTGTGCGAATGAGGTATCCCCTTTTTTGTGGTGGGTGATGTGAGGGATCCTGCTCAGGGGCATGGTCTGGGGCACGCACACAAGGGTGGACAACGAACCATGCATCCGGATTCGAAGCGAGGCGCCGTGGATTTTGGCGAAGCTTGCAGGGAACGAAGACTGCAAGATAGGTTCACGCCTCGCGCCTCGAAGAGCGGGGCGATCCATTGATCTAACGAATGGGGCAAGACGTCATCCGCATCGGTGGTGCCCGGGAACACAATCTCAAGGGCATCTCCCTCGACATTCCCCGCAACAAGCTCGTGGTTTTCACCGGGCTGAGTGGCTCGGGCAAGTCGTCGCTCGCCTTCGATACCCTCTATGCCGAAGGCCAACGAAAATACGTGGAGTCGCTTTCGGTCCATGCGCGACAGTTTCTGGATCAACTCAAAAAGCCGGATGTGGACTACATCCAGGGACTCTCCCCTGCCATCGCCATCGAACAACAGGGCTCCGGCGCCAATCCGCGCTCCACCATCGCCACCACCACCGAGATCTACGACTACCTTCGGCTGCTCTATGCGAATTTGGGACATCGGCACTGTCCAGTCAGCGGGCAACCCGTGGCCCAACGAACCACGACGCAGATTGTAAACAGACTTGCACAGCTCCCGCCCAAGACGCGGGTGATGATCCTGGCTCCAGTCGTGGAGAAGCAGAAGGGGGAGTTTCGGGACGTGCTGGATCGACTGGCAAGGGAGGGATTCGTCCGCGCTCGGGTGGATGGAGAGCTGATCGAGCTTGGGGCAAACACCCGACAGAAACTTGATCCGAAGGAAGCTCACAGCATCGATGTGGTGGTCGATCGACTTGTGATGGACGACAAGTCGTTGGTGCGGTTGACCGATTCCGCTGAGACCGCTCTGAAATGGGGCAATGGCAGACTCATCAGCCTCCATCAGCCCCCTCTTCCGTCGGGCAGCTCTGAATCCAACCGCTGGACACAGGAAGTTCACTCCAACCGCGCTTACAGCCCGGCTACGGGCCAGGCCTTTGAGAAGGTAACTCCGAAGCACTTCTCGTTTAACTCGCCCTCTGGTGCATGTGAGGTGTGTCAGGGACTGGGGCAGAAGATGGAATTTGATGAGGCGCTGGTTGTGTCGGACCCTTCCAAATCGCTTGAGGATGGTGCGGTACTTCCATTTCGGCGCGGCGGCAAACGAATGGTGGTCTATTACCGGGCTGTGCTGAAAGGGCTGGCGAAGCATTTCAAAGTGGATCCTGCGACGCCCTACAAGGATCTAACGGCTGACTTCAAACGAGCGTTGCTCCACGGAACGGGTGAGCAGCCGGTGGAGTTTCATTTCATGAAAGGAGGAGTGCCAACGGCCTCTTCGAAGCCTTGGGAAGGGGTGGTTCCACATCTTGAAAGGTTGTTCAAGGAAAGCGAAAGCGAGTTCACGCGCAACCGCCTCAAGGCGTTCATGAGCCCCTCGTTCTGCACATCCTGTCACGGACAACGGCTTCGCCCCGAGATCCTGTCCATCCGCCTGGGCAGCACGCCTTTTGCCCTGCCCCAAAAAGTCCGAAATCCACATCTGCCGGAACTTCCCGGGCTTTCGATCATGGAGCTCTGCTCGCTTTCAGTGGAGCGGGCATGGGAGTTCCTTGGCTCCGTCGAGCTCTCCGACTTCGAACGGAAAGTGGGGGAGGAAGTCATCTCTGACATCCGGTCGAGGCTGGGTTTTCTGAAGGACGTGGGTTTGGGCTATCTCACCCTGGATCGGGAAAGCGCCACGCTGAGCGGCGGCGAAGCTCAAAGAATCCGACTGGCGACTCAGATCGGAGCCGGGCTGGTGGGAGTCTTGTATATCCTTGATGAGCCGAGCATCGGGCTGCACCAGCGCGACAACGATCGTCTCCTGCAGACACTCGTGAGGCTGCGAGACCTGGGGAATTCCGTGCTGGTGGTGGAACATGACGAGGACACCATACGCCAGGCGGACTATGTGGTGGACATGGGGCCCGGCGCCGGGGTGAGAGGCGGCGAAGTGGTGGCAGCCGGCACTCTCGAGGAAATCATCGCGCATCCGAAATCGCTCACGGGGCAATACCTGCGCGGCGAGTTGTCGATTGTCTTGCCGAAAAACCGGATGAAACCCTCGCGTGAACGGGGGTGGGTTGAGGTGCTGGGTGCGAAGGAGAACAATCTCAAGAACGTGGATTTCCGGGTTCCAGTTGGGTTGTTCACCTGTGTGACCGGCGTCAGCGGATCGGGCAAGAGCACGGTGGTGGACGACATTCTCCAACGCGCGTTGAATCGGATTTTTTATGGAGCGAAGGACCGACCAGGCGCCCATCGGGAACTGAGGGGGCATGAGCTCTTCGACAAGGTGATCGCGGTGGATCAGACTCCCATCGGCCGGACGCCACGGAGCAATCCGGCCACCTACACGGGCATCTTCAACCAGATACGAGATTTGTTCTCGCGGTTGCCCGCAGCCAAGGTGCGCGGGTATGACGCGGGTCGGTTCAGCTTTAACATGAAGGGGGGGCGGTGTGAGAAATGTCAGGGCGACGGTCTGATCCGAATCGAGATGCATTTCCTGCCTCCGGTTTACGTGACCTGCGAGGAGTGTGGAGGCAGGCGATATAACCGCCAAACTTTGGAGATCGCCTACAAGGGCATGAACATTTCGGACGTGCTTGAGATGACGGTGGATGAGGCGGTGACGTTCTTCAGGGCCGTGCCCCAGATCCACGAGCCTTGCCTGGTGCTGGCGGAGGTGGGGTTGGGCTATCTGCGCCTGGGACAGTCCGCCACGACGCTCAGCGGCGGGGAGGCCCAGAGGCTGAAGCTCGCGGCCGAGTTGAGCCGGAAGGCGACCGGCCGGACGCTCTACATCCTGGATGAGCCCACCACCGGACTTCATTTTCATGATGTGGCAAAGCTGCTCGAGGTCCTGTTCAAGCTTCGAGCGCCCGGAAATACATTGCTTGTGATCGAGCATAATCTGGACGTGATCAAGACAGCGGATTGGGTCATTGATCTTGGACCGGAGGGCGGGGACCAAGGGGGCACGATTGTCGCGCAAGGCTCCCCTGAAGAGGTGGCCCAGGCAGCCAACAGCCAGACCGGTAAATTCTTGAATCGCGTCCTCCAACGGACCACGGCATAAGATCCTCATGGCTCAGACCTCCAGAGTGTTTGACGAGTCTCCATCGGCCGCGCGTGGATGGAGGAGGCTGGGCGATGGTTCCGCGGCAGCTCATGGGGTGGTGGGCATCCTCGTGCTGTTGCTGTGTTCGAACCTGGCGCTGTATGGACAGGCTCCTGCCCCTGCAACGAACACCGCCCCGGCTTCAGCCGCCCCCGCCACCAATACCCCTGCACCACCGTCGCCGGATCCGGCGGAGGAGGCGCGAGCCTTCGAAGCCGCCCGGAGGGCATTCCAGGATGGAAATCACGCATCTGCCGAGAAGTTCTTCCTGGAGTTCAGGCAACGTTTTCCGCAATCGGAACGCTTTGCGGAGGCGATGCTCTACCAGGCTCGATCCCTTCTCAGGATGGAGCGCAGGGATGAAGCCATCTCCCTGCTTGGTGCTGCAGGAAAGGTGGGAGGGCGTTTCGAGGACGAGATTCTTTACTGGCATGGAGAGGCTTTGCAGCAGAAGGGGGATCATCTCGGTGCGGCGACGCAGTTCGCCAGACTGCTGGCTACGCAGACGAACTCGGCGAGACGGTTGGAGGCGGCGTATAGCGAGGCGCGGGCGCATTTCAAACTGGGAGCCTGGAAGCGCGTGGCCGAATTGCTGGGGGATGGGGCCGGCGCGTTTCAGCAGGCGGCGCGGGGTCGTCCCGCCGATGAACTGGCCTCTCTAGGCAGGTTGCTGCTGGCAGACGCCCTCGTGCAGCTTCGTGATTTTACTTCCGCTGAGTCCGAGACTCGAAAGCTGGATTCCAACGCGCTGACACCGGATCTCCGGTGGCGGAAGGAAAGGCTTCTGTACGAGGTGCTGGCCCTCGGCGGCAAGTTCGCGGAAGCCCTGGTTCAATCGAGCAATGCAGTGGTGGCTGCGGTGGCGACGGTCTCACCTGCCTTGTCCGCCGAGGCGGTGGAGCTGCAAGGCACGGCCTGTCAGAGGATGAACCGTTGGGACGAGGCCGTGGCAGCCTTCGAGAGGAATCTGGCGGATCCTGCGCCGGCTCCCCGACAGCGAGCCGCACTCCTGCAGCTCGTCCAGATTCATCTGTCCCGCGGTCAGTTCCAGCTGGCGACCCAGAGATTGGACGCGCTCGTTGTGCGGAATCCGGCTGGAAGTCCGAACGATGCGGCCCTGCTGGCATATGGAGAGTTGTTCTTGCGGGCGCATGCCATTTCCGCCCAGGGAGGTGTGGTGCCGCTTGGGTTATCCAAGAGCAACCTGTTGCAGGAGGCGGCGGGCAGATTTGATCAGGTTGTCCGCCTGCAGCCGGCAAGTCCGCTGGCGGGCCGGGCACACCTGAACCTCGGGTGGACTTCCTGGGCACAGGAGCGATTTCCGGAGAGCGTCGAGTCTTTTCGGATGGCGGCCACAACGCTGCCTTTCTCTGAGGATCAAGCGGTGGCGGTCTTCAAGATGGGAGAGACGTTGGCAAGGATGCGCGACTACACAAACGCGATCCTGACATTGCAAGACTTCACCAATCGCTTTTCCGCACTGCCGAGAGCCGCGAACAGTTTGATGGACCAGGCCCTGATCCATCTGGTCCGGCTCCACTCGGAGACCCGCAATCTGGCGGCTGCTCAAGTGGCGTTGGAACGGCTGCTGGCCTGGTCGCCCGAAAGCTCCTTGGTGGACTCCAGTCTCTTGTACCTGGGGAACCGGCTCAGCTTGTTGGACGAACCCCAACAGGCCCGCGCCCTGCTCTCGAAGGTGTCAGATGCCTCGCCATCAAAGCCGGTCGCCGAGCTTGCGGTCGCGCGCACCTATGGGCAGCAGGGGTTATGGACGAACGCGATTCTGGGTTACTCGAACTG
>VHDG01000099.1 GCA_016871475.1 Verrucomicrobiota bacterium | reverse complement strand
TCACCGCGTTTGGCCAAACGTTCCCGATCGCGCTCCAACGAATGGATCGAGCCCTGCGGGAATTCCGGATCCGCGGCGTCAAAACCAACATCCCGTTCCTCGAAAACCTCATCGCCAACGACACCTTCCGCGATGGTCAGGCGACGACAACCCTGATCGACAACACGCCGGAGCTGTTCGCCTTCAAGCCCCGGCGCGATCGGGCATCGAAGCTCATGAACTTCCTGGGCGATGTCATCGTCAACGGCAACCCGCACGCCAAGGGTTTCAGATTCAACGGCCCCACTCCCCTGCCCGTCCCCCCCTCAGTGGACCTCAAGACCACGCCGTCGAAAGGGTCGCGGGACAAGCTCCTTGAGCTCGGCCCCAGGAAGTTTGCACAGTGGGTGGTCAAGCAGAAGGCGCTGCTTGTGACCGACACAACCTTCCGCGATGCCCACCAATCGCTCATGGCGACGCGCGTGCGGACCTACGACATGCTCATCGCGGCGGATGCCGTGGCCCGGCGCACTCCCGAGCTGTTCTCGCTTGAGATGTGGGGAGGAGCGACGTTCGACACTTCCATGCGTTTTCTACGCGATGATCCCTGGGCGAGGCTCCGAATGTTGCGGGAACGGGTTCCAAACATCTGTTTCCAAATGCTCTTCCGCGGAAGCAACGCCGTCGGTTACAGCAACTACCCCGACAACGTCGTCACGAGCTTCGTGAAGCACGCGGCGGAGGCCGGCATGGACATCTTCAGGATCTTTGATTCCCTGAACTACCTGCCCAATCTCAAGCCGGCGATGGAGGCGGTTCAATCCACCCACGGAATCTGTGAGGCGGCGATCTGTTACACGGGTGATATCCTGGATGCCAAGCGATCCAAGTACTCGCTGAAGTACTATGTGAGCCTCGCCAAGGAACTGGAGAAGATGGGCGCCCACATGCTCGCGATCAAGGATATGGCGGGCCTCTGCCGCCCCTACGCGGCCCAGGCTCTCGTCAAAGCCCTGAAGGAGGAGATCGGCCTGCCCATTCACTTTCACACCCACGACACCAGCGGGGTGAGCGCAGCCAGCGTCATCAAGGCGGCGGAAGCCGGGGTGGACGTCGTCGACCTGGCCATCGCAAGCATGAGCGGCAGCACGAGCCAGCCCAATCTCAACAGCGTTGTCGCAGCGCTGCAGAATACCCCCCGGGACACCGGGCTCGACCTCGACGCGCTCAATGCGTTCTCGGATTACTGGGAGCAGGTGCGGGATCTTTACAAGCCCTTCGACACCGCACCCAGGACCGGCAGCGCCGAGGTTTACCTGCACGAAATGCCCGGCGGTCAATACACCAACTTGAAGGAGCAGGCAGCCAGCATGGGACTCGGGCATCGATGGCCTGAAATCGCCCGCACCTATGCCGAGGTCAACCTGCTTCTCGGTGACATCGTCAAAGTCACCCCCAGCAGCAAAGTCGTGGGAGACATGGCCCTCTTCCTCTTCACGCGAGGAATCAAGCCACAGGATGTGGTGAACCTGGAGCCGGGCGTGACCCCCTTCCCTGAGAGCGTCATCGACATGCTGAAGGGCGGCCTCGGTCAGCCGATGGGCGGATGGCCCAAAGCTGTTCAACGGGTGGTGCTTGGAAAACAGAAGGCCATCAAGGGACGACCCGGCGCACAGCTGCCTCCCCTCAACTTCAAGGACGAACGCAAAGCGCTCAGCGCAAAGCTGAAAAGGGATGCAAACGATGACGATCTGCTGAGTCACCTGATGTACCCCGAGGTGTTTGCGGAGTTCTCCCGCTTCCAGCACCAGTATGGAGACGTGAGCGTGCTGCCGACCGGACCGTTCTTCTACGGACTGCGGCCGGGCGAGGAGATCAGCGTCGAGATCGAACCGGGCAAGACTCTCTTCCTCCGTCTGATCAATGTCGGAGCCGCCGACAAGGATGGACGCAAGACCGTCACCTACGAACTGAACGGGATGACGCGTGAAGTGCATGTCGCGGATCGTTCGGCAAAAGTGATCACGAAAGCACGGGCGAAAGCCGATCCGGCGGACCCCTTGCAAGTAGGCGCTCCCATCCCAGGAATCGTGACGAGCGTCAATGTGAGCGTCGGGACCAAGGTGGCCAAGGGAGCCAAGCTGTTCACCATGGAGGCGATGAAAATGCAGACCACGATCTACGCCGCCGCCGATGGAGTGGTCGCCGAGATCCTCGCGCAGGTGGGTGAGAGCGTGGAGAGCAAGGACCTGCTCATGAAGCTCAGGTCCTGACCGATCGCGCGGTAATGGCGCGAATCGAGACGCCTCACTCTTCCATCACAAGCACCCGATAAAACCGGGCTGAAGCGTTCTGCTCAGGGTCGGCCATCGTGGCATCGCCCGGCTCGGTCGCGACAAGAGTGCCAAGCTGGTTCCACGTGGTGTCCAACAACCGCTCCTTCCATTCCACTCGATAGTTCCGTCCCGGCTCCACAGTCCAGCTCAGGTTCCAGCCGCCCTGTGCCCGTGGCCGCACGGAGACGAATCGAGGCGGGACAGCTGGCGCATCAATCCGATTGGCCCCTCGCGGCGTGGAAAGGCCCATCTGACTTACAGAGTCCGCTCCATCCGGAAACCTGCCCTGGCTGACGTTGTCCACCTGGGCGGCAAATGAGACGGAATCGAGGATCCGACCATCGGGGGCCGCCACCAAGATCGACTCGCCCGCGGCGGACAACTTGAACCCGGCATGGAGATCCGCGAGAGCCGGAGTGTTCTGCTCGGGTTCTTCGTCAGCCCACACGAGGAGCCAGGCCCCAGGTGCGATCCAATAACCCGCTGGAATGCGGAACTTCCGGGGATTGAGCGGATCATCCGATAGGTAAGACCCACCCAGATCCAGAGGTGCATTCCCGGCGTTGTACAGCTCAAACCAGTCCTCGTATTGATCGTCCGCAGGGTCCTTCCACTTGGAGGTGTTGCTGGCCATCCACTCGTTCACGCGAACTCTCGCGACAGGTGAACCTCCGTTGCCGGAAGAGATCACGACGAGGTCCACGGAACCATTCGTGGTTGCCTGCGAACGACTGTCCAACGCCACAACCCGGAGGCGGTTGGTCCCCGGCTCCACGGGCAATCGCACGCTCCAGTTCGTCAAAGATGTCCACACCGGAGCCACGCTGGCTCCGTTCACTTGAATCCACCGGACCGCCACCGGCGCCCATCCGGTGATCTGAGCCGTGTTGGTCGTCACCGTGGATTCCAACGGGGTCAGCACTTGGAAGGACTTTGCGTCCACCTTTGCGAGCTCGCGAAGGATGTATGCCTTGCGGAGCTCGGCGAAGGTCTTGATGGCCGATGGCTCCGTAACCCAGATCCCATCGTGCTGAAAAGCCTGGCTTCGGGAATCCAGCATCGCTGCGAACTTCGAGGATGCCAGCGCATCCTGGGCAATCGCTTGAAGACCGCGCCAGTAGGCCCGACGGAAAACGGGCATCGTATAGAGCTTGTTCATGGCAGGATCGGATGTGTCGTACTCCACCAGATCGCCATCCACCGCGATCGGAACGCCCCGCGTGCCTCCACCGAACACGATATTGATGTCCCAGATCAACAGGGACCACGGGCCGGAGCCGGGCTTGTACGCATACATGTTCTGCTGGTTTCGATAGCCGAAGCTGTCCCAGTTGCCCACCGCATGTTGAACCGCGAAAGTCCGCATCCAATTCTCGCTGTCCGCCAGCGCCGTGAACGCGGGCTCGAAGGCGGCTGAAGCCAGGTTGGCTGTGTCCACAAGCTGAAAGAGATTGCTGAAACTGTTCGCACTCGTGGTCAACGCCCTGGGCTGCCAGTTGTATCGGTATCTCGCTGTTTTCCTGACGCCTCCAGCCGTCGAATACCTTGAGAGATACGCCTCCGAGCTCCCCACGGAACTCATCACCTGGGACGTCCCCGTCAGCTCGTACCAGACCGATATCTTGTGGAGATCCCCGTCTGCATCCTCGGGAAACACGCTCTCCAACACGTCATTGTTAGGAACCTGGGTGTCTTCCATCAAAGTCCCCCGCCGGGCTCCGTTGATGAACACCGACACAAATCGCTTGTGGTTCGCAGGCAGCCCGACCTGACTTGCAATCCAGTAGGCGGCGGTCTCCCTCAGCAGGGTGTTGTCATCATGGTGATTGTTCCCCGCCCCATGAACCTTGTTGAGACGCTCCGTTCCGAGCACCGGCTCATCCTTGGGAACTTCGAACACATAGTTGTTCGGCGTCCCGATCGGGGAGAAATCGGGAGCCGCCTGGTCTTGATGAGCCGGGCTTCCGGCATAGTGCGCACCCGCCTCGTGAATCACACGCTGGTCCCCATACACAAATGTCCCGGGAATCGGCTCGTTGCTCAGAACCTCCCGGCGCATCCAGTTCGTCACCGAACGTCCCGTCGCCCAAAACCGGTAGGCACCGAACTCGCCGGCCGCCACCGGCTCCCCATAGCGAATCAAACCTTCGTGCGCCGGGCCGTTGTCATCCCTCGGGGCAGGATAGACAGCAGACATCGGAGCGGCGCCTGCGTCCATGGCCTCGATCCGAAAAGCAATCAAGGTGCCCGCTGGATGCGGGGGAAGGCTCACCGTGTAGAGCCCGTCATTCGCAACCAGGTCGGGAGCCAGCCCATCGTCCGCCATCTGGAGTTCCAGGACCTGGGCGGACGGATCCAATCGATACCGAAGCTTCACCGAGGTAACTCCGTCGGGATCCTGGATCCTCGCGGATACAACCACGGGGGCGTTATCCTGTGGGAGCGCAGGAGAGTGTTGGACATGAACGATCGCAGGAGCTGCATTTGGGAGGAAGCGGCTGTTGACCTTTCCGGGCGTTCCGAGATTTCTGGGAAGATCCAGGCGGCCAACCGCCTCCATCCACCCTCCTCTCAGTCTTAGCAACAGCTCAGGCCAGCCCCGCACCCATCGAGCACGAGCGCGGAGGGTGACGGTTTGTCCTTCCGACAGGCCCCAGGTGAGAGCCGTTTCAATCCGGTTGGCACCCGCATCGGTGCGGGAGGAGGCCCGCACTTTCAAAGCCCTCACGCTGTTGTAGCCCCCGGCCTCCACCGAGGATCTCTCATGGCTTCCGCGCAGAAGCCAGCCGGTTGCGCTGGTTTCGAAGTTGCTGTTCGAGATGCGGTTCGGACCTGATCCAGAGATCACTTGAACGTCGTCGAGCATGCACTCCCCCTCCTCCAGCAAACCCACGCGCAACGCATCAATCGAGCCGAGGCCGTTGTCCAGCGGGCCCGTGGCTTCAACCAACGTCCAGGGAGCCTTGCCGGATTCATCGCTGGCGGCCCAGTTCGCAGGCAGCGAATTGTCAGATCGAGGATCCACCAGCTCCAGGCTGCTTCCTCCCCCATCAGCCCATTTGCTCCAACGCCCTCCGTCGCGATAAGTCACTTCGTCCTCAAGCACGTGCCGGACCTGGGCTTGACGGGTCCCCAGCGGCCCCTCCACCTCCACCGCAATCCACCTTTCCAGGGCGATCCTCTCTGTCGAGTTGCCCAGAGAACCTTCGAACTCACCCACCACCGACTCCGGAGCGAGGCCGGGATGTGAGCTCAGCAAACGCGCCTTGTTCCGGGCGACCACGACGAACGCCCCCGGCCCAATCACTGTATTCGTGGGAAACTCAAACCGGATCGCGTCCGTAAGACGCCACAGGCTGACATCCACCTGTTGATCACCGGCATTATGAAGCTCAACAAACTCATCCAGCTCGTCGGCATGGATCGGGTGATAGTTGATCTCATTGATGATGATCCGGCTCGCGACGGGCGGACTGTTGAGCTCACCGGGTGTCTGTTGCTTCAATTGCATCCAGACTTCCGCGCCATCAGGGCTGCGCCCAAACGATACCTCAGGACCCTGCCCACCAAAGCGAACGGCATCCAGGACGCGCTGATTGTTGGAATGAACAAGGAACAGACGTTCCCCTGCCCCCGATAATCCGAAGCCCAAGGCTGCCTGATCCAATCGAAGATGCCCGCGGCCTGGAATCAGAGCGGGTGAAGGAATTCGAAATCGGGGATTCCCCGGGGCATCAGTCACCCAACATCCCCCTGCGTCCACCGGGCTGAAGCTGCGGTTGAAGATCTCCACGTAGTCAACGGCTGGAGAGGTTGAGCCCGCCAGAAACTCATTGAGAACCAGCGGGTCGAGCAGGTCTGGATCGATCGGTTCAGGCAGTCCGGGCGACCCGCCCATCCGCCGGCTCGCGTACCAGCTCCGTGAATCACCTTCTCCAAAGGATGGACGAGCCAGGACAAGAGAGTGCCCGGCACCGTCCGCGCTGGCAGGCCACGGATGGAGTGAGCTGTAGCTGACGTCCAAAAGAACGAAGCCGTTGGCATTTCGCAGGCGGATGCGTCCTTCCGTGTTGGGCAGGGTTCCCGAGTACGGTCCAAATACTCTCCGGACGAGGGGATGCCGGGACTGGAGAGCGGACGGACTTTTGGCGACCACTCCAAACTCACCCGGAGCGAGTTGCGTATCCGGGGGGAATGTAAACTCCACATCCCCGCTGAGCCGAAAACCGCTGATATCCTCCGGAAAGGGACTCGTGTTTCTGATCTCAACAAACTCCAGTTGAGAGGCGTTCCCCCCGACCGGAGCGCCGCCCGGGTGATACATGAGCTCAGAGATGATGAGACCGGTCTTTCGACTGCTTGGCCCCACGTTCTCCACTAGAGGAGCGGAATGCAGAGGCCCAGCCGGAGCGATCTCCGAGTAACCTGAGAATGAAGCGGTGCTGCCACGGGTCGCCTCATCGCCTGCGAGTGCAAGCCCGATGAGGAGTGTGGGAGGCAGCTCGGCTGAGCTCACCCCCAGAAGCGTCCAATTCCCGGCATCATAACTCGCGAAGCCGCGGAACACGTGGCCCACTCTTTGCAGCCGCACCCACTGGCCGACACTGGAGCCTGGCAGATTGCCGGAGCGCAACGGAAACACGCCACGGTTGCTCCTGGAAAGGAACATGGCCCCTCGAAGACCCGAGCCGGCCAGCACCGCCATCGATCTCGCCTGGGGATCGAGATCCTCGCGAACCATTAACCCGGCGGTCGCCAGAGACGTGCGTCCATCCTCCGCCATCTCCACACGAACATGAATGTCGAAGTCTCCAGCCACCATCCTCCACGCAAAACTGAAACCATCGACGCGCCCCAGCAGCCCCGTTCCCCTCCCCGTATCACGCAGCTGCCACCCGGGCCCGGCGATCTCAGTCAATCTCGCCTCATCGGAGCCGGCACCCATCGCGTCCAGATGGAACATCTGCACGATGAAATCCCTGGAGACGGCCTCGATCACATTCGGGGTTTGCGCAAGATCCGAGAGCCCGCTCACGGTGAGCGTATGGGAGGTTCCCGGGGCCAAATCAGGAACCTCAAGCTGAACGGCATTCCATTCCGGGATCCACCGCGCACTCAAAGGCTCCTGTGCGTCGACCCTGTAGTTGCTGGGCAGGGACGCTTTAGCCGGATGAAGAGCTTCTGAGAAATACGCAATGAGGCTGTTGAGTCCTGGAATTTGAACACGAAGCAGACGCGGAGCTGTCACATCGGTGAGCACCGTCAAGCGCGCCACTCGTGTTGTGGACGCGCCCAGTACGTTTGTGATGATGCACTGAAAAGAAGCGGCATTGTCCGCCAACGAGGCTGCGGGAATGTCAAAAGTTGCCTGGGTTGCACCTGGGATGTCTGATCCTTCACGTTGCCAGCGATGGCGTTGGGGCAGGAAGTTGGCGACCGATGGCGCAAACCGAACGGGCCTGCCCTCCTCAACAGTCATATCCACCAGGTCCGTCACCAATGAGGGCGGAATCTCACGCAGCAATCGGAGGTTCGGGATGGGGGTCTGGATGGTTCCATTGGGAAGCCGCCACTGAACGGAGAGATGATCGATGAGGTTCGCTTCATGGTGCAGAGCCTCGATGTAGTAACGTCGTCCCGCCTCAAGAGCGATCGGAGCGGATTGTTGGCCGGTATGAACATTGAACACGCCGGGCTGGCTCCGGGGATCCACCCAGGCGATCAGCCGCTTGTTCCCGGGATTGTCATCCGAGCTGAGGAACAACTGGGCGGTCTCGTCGGCTGCGATCGAGAAGGTGTGGTTGCCCGTGGTGGACGGAACCAACCAGGCGCGGAGTCGTTGGCCATAATCCTCCCCCCGATCCTGCTCCGTTTGAAACCCAGCCGAGATGATGTTGGTTTGGTCCGGCTTCCCTGCGAGGAAGCCGGGGTGGTTGGTCAGGCGCGCCAGCGAGAACGAATCCCGGGAGAGTCGAAGATAGAGCTCTCGGTGAACACCGTTGAGCTGCGCTGGCACATCGACCGTGCCGAGAAACAAGAGGACCCACAGGGTGCAACACCCGTTCCAGCACCGCTGAGCTAGGTGCGAACGAAAGTTCCGAGATGCAAGCCTGGCCATAATCACACCGGGTTCTGGAAGCACCGACGTCCAGGATAGACATCTCCCGGATCACGGAGCACCGCTGGGTTCATGCGCAGCTTGCACTAAGTGCAGACGCTTTGCTAGCTTCCGCCCCAGTTCTTATCGGCAAAACGCGCACGTGGCGGAATGGCAGACGCGCCAGACTTAGGATCTGGTTCCGTAAGGAGTGGAGGTTCAAGTCCTCTCGTGCGCACCATCCAGGTCATTTCTGGATTGAGGCAGAGGCAAGATCTGGGGCAAAGAAGGGGCGCGTCACATGAATTATCGCCAACTTGGAAAGACCGGATGGAAAGTCTCAGCCCTTTCCCTGGGCGCCTCTCCGCTCGGAGGAGCCTTCGGGCCCGCCGATGAAAAGGAGGGCATCCGCACCGTCAAGACCGCCCTCGAACATGGGATCAACTTCATCGATGTCGCCCCTTTCTACGGTTCCACCATGGCGGAAACCATACTCGGCAAGGCACTCCACGGAGTCCCCCGCGAATCGTTCTACATCGCCACGAAGGTCGGTCGCTACGGTCCCGAGCCGAAGGACTTCGATTTCTCGAAGTCTCGAATCATCAAGAGCGTCGATGAAAGTCTTCGCCGGCTAAAGCTCTCCCACATCGACCTCATCCAGTGTCACGACGTGGAGTTCGCACCACGCCAGCAGCTCCTCAACGAGAGCCTGCCGGCCCTGGCCCAGCTCAAGACCACGGGCAAGGTCAGACACATCGGGATCACCGCTTTCCCTCTGGAGGTGCTCAGGCAGGTCGCGGAGAAAGCGCACCTCGACACCGTCCTGTCCTTCTGCCGCTACTGCCTCACCGACACGACCCTGGTGCAGCTCCTGCCCCTGTTCCGCGAAAAGCGGATCGGAATCATCAACGCGTCACCCTTCGCGATGGGATTGCTCACCTCCAAAGGCCCCCCGCCCTGGCACCCGGCTCCGGCGGACTATCGCGATGCTTGTGCGCGGGCCTTGGAATTCTGCCAGAAGCGACGTCGCGAGCTCGAGAAGATCGCGCTCCAGTTTGCGATCTCTCATCCGGGCATCAGCACGACGCTTGTAGGA
>VHDG01000098.1 GCA_016871475.1 Verrucomicrobiota bacterium | reverse complement strand
GTGTCGAAGCACCGACCTCAGGCCGCGGGCGAAGGTAAGCCCTGCTTTTTCTGAGACCTGGATCTGATTCACCCCTTTCAGCTGATACTCGACGGGGTCCTCGATGGTGATGATCTTGCGCACCGCATCGTTGATGGCGTTGAGCGCGGTATAAAGCGTGGATGTCTTTCCACTCCCAGTAGGACCGGTAACAAGGATAATCCCATGCGGCAGGCCCAAAACTTTCTGAAAGGATCCCAGGTCCCGGCCTGACATCCCCAGCTCCTCCATGCCGCGAAGCGTGGAGTTTTGTCGCAGCAAGCGCATGACAACAGCCTCCCCGTGCAGCATTGGGATGATCGAAACACGGATGTCCACCTCGCTGTTCTCGATCCGAATCTTGATCCGCCCGTCCTGCGGCAGGCGTTTTTCAGCGATGTTCAAATGACTCAGGATCTTGACGCGCGAGACGATGGCGGGCTGAAAACGTTTGATCTGCGCTGGCACGGGAACTTCCTGCAAAACTCCGTCGATCCGGTAACGGATCCGCATTTCATCTTCGAAGGGCTCCAGATGAACGTCAGATGCCCGCAGCTCGATCGCATCTCGCAGGACCTGGTTCACGAAGCGAATGATGGACGCGTCCTCGGCGGCGGAATCCAGGTTGTTGGCTTCCGTTCCGTCCTCATCGACGACTTGGAACGAGGCTTCGTCGCCAAGAGTGTCGAGTGTGTCGGCCCCAACTCCGAGATGCTTCTTTATCTCCCGTTGAATGGCGTCGGATGGGGAGAGCACGGGCTTCAGTCGCAGGCCGGTGAGAGACTTCAGGGCGTCAATCGTCTGGGTTGCGAACAGGCGGCTGGTGGCGATCTCGACATCGTTTCCGGTGCGGCGCAAAGGGAGGAGTTCGTCTTTGAGCAGCAACCGGGCCGGGAAGAGAGCGAGAAGCTGCTTGTCGATCGAGACGTCGTCGAGTGTGGAGTGGGGGACGTCGTACTCGGTGGCGAGCCACCGAAGCACGGCATCTTCCGTGGGTGGCTGGGGCAACGGGGCTTGCCGGATCAAAGCCTTGTCGGCATCGGAAAGCTTCCTGGCCTCCACGAGGGAGGCCAGGAATTGGTCCAGATTGGAATCCGCTGCCATGGTGTGACTCAGGCCAGGTTGTTCAACGACTGCAGGCCGTCAGGCCTTGCCGAGTGGTCCTCCGGGAGGCTCGGCTGCTGACCCCAGCGACGCCGCAGTTCGGTTTGCGCACGTAAGCAGACGTCGCCGGGCGCCCTGAGGAATCGCAAAAAGAGATCAGTTCAACAAGCCGTTGAGGACAGCGATGGCTTCCTGCCGAACGCTGAGCAACTGGCGAAGGTCGTTCTGAGCCTTATCGAGTTTTTCTTGCTTGGCTTTCCGAGTCTCGCGGTGTTTGGCGAGCTTGGCCTTGATTTCATCCGCGGAGGCCTTGGAGTCGATGGCCTGCTGGAGAGCTTCCGCTTCGGGTCCGGCATCACCACCCAAGCCGCGGGCGCGTTCACGTCCCCCGCCTTGCTCGCCGCCGCCGCCGCCACCAGGACCGCCGCGACCACGGCCGAACATGCCTCCGCCCATTTCACGGCGGGCTTCACTGACTTTTTCAATCTTCTCGGCGATGACTTTCCATTCAGCGTCATCCTTGACCTCAAGCTGCTCGCGGTACCGTTCCAACATGCGTTGGCGGATTTGTTCAGGGTCGAAGTTTCGACGTTGAGGTGCGCCTCCCTCCTGTGCGGACATGGAGAGCGTGGTGAGAGACATGAGCCCGGCGAGGGCTCCCATCCAGAATCGGCGATTTAGCATCATAAGCTGCGGGGTTTGTTATGTCGTTATCGCGTCCAAATCTTCGACCTGAAGGTCAGCGAAGTCCGCGAACGGAACCTGTATCGCAGGAGTGATGCCAATTCCGGAACGCCATGGGCAGAGGCAGGCACTCAGTAATCGCGAGCAAAAGCATGGGAACGGGCGAGGGCAGCCGGGCGGGGGTGCGCAAGCCTTGCGCGGCCGGTGTGGGGTTTGCGCAGAGGGTGCGCACTTGATGATGAATACACAAACAAGGACCACCGATGCATTGGGCCCATCTTGAACCGCGGGTGAGCGGCTTGACGGATGCAGCTGGGTAAGGGGCTGCGCCCCGCCACGGTCTCTTCGGGAGGAACAGGGAGGATCACCGGGATGGCAGGGCCCCTTAGCCGGAACGATTCAGTAGGACGGTGGAGAGTCGCGCAGCAGACTCTTGTGAAGAGCGAGGCGTGAGGAGCGCGCGTATTGAATCGAAATACGTAAGCGACGAACAACGAAGCAATTCGCAAGAGGATCAAGCAAATGGCCGCTGTCCTACTGAATCGTTCCGGCCTAGTTTACCGAGATGGCTTGGTCAGTCTCGATGGCTTCGATGCGTATGGCATCGAAATCGACACCTGGGTGGCGTGTTCGCCAGACGATGGTATGCCAGCCTTCGGAGAGCCGGAAGTGGCCGAGGTTGGGCGCGTTTCTATTCGCGAGGGCTTCGGTGGAGTCGATTCTGGAGGTCCAGTCCCAACCATCTCCATTCGCCCCCAAAGCTATCCACGCTCTGCCATCGACCAGCAGTGTGGACGTGCGGTAGCCGGTCTGGAGGCTGGGGCGCATGCGGAGAGAGATTTTGTGGATGCCGGACTGTGGGATCCAGAAGCGGAACGAAATCCCACCCCGGTCAGCCGTCTGACTTCGAACGAAGGACCCGTGCATCGCGCCGGGAGCGTCGAGGATCTCTGCGGGGTACTCGAGTTCCGCGTTTTCTGCCTGCTCGCTCCAGACCCAGGGGCATTGGTTGGCGATCTGGGTGCCTGCGCGACCTTCCGCTCGCAGGCGTGCGACCAGGGGACCGCTCGGCCGGAACAAGGTCTCCGAAGCCGTTGAGACAACGATCTGGTCGAGCCTCACGCCAGGATTTCGAAACCAAAAGGTCATCGAATACCAGCCAGGGCCAAGTGTGAACCTCCGAATCCGGTTGGTATTCGCCCCGGGGACTCTCTCAGCGAGTGCATAGTGGACGTATTCCGCGACTTGGATGTCGTTGTCTTCGCCGAACAACATTCTCTCTCCGTTGAACTCCACATCCGCGAAACCGGAGAACAGGCTTTCCGAGGGGTGAATGCGTGCCCAGCAGATCATGTTTGAAAACACGCGGGGCAGTGGAAGGTAGAAATCAAATCTGACTCCGCCGGCATTCTCGGTCGAGGACGTCACCGACGACCCTCCGCTAGCCGTGGAGCTGGCCACAATTTTTGCGGGGCTGATCAGATCCCCTTCCTCAGCTTCCCAGGCGAAATGGAGTCCTGGCAGGGGTTGAGATCGATATCTTTCGCGGGGAGGCAGGGCGGAGGCGAACGCGAAGGGGCCGCTGAATGGAGAGGACGGATCAACGCAATCAGAATTGGACATGAAACACGTGCCGCCTCCGGTGGTGGATCCTGTCTGGCATCCGGGGAGGGAACGGTCGATGGGGAAGATTGGATTGCCAGCTCCGTCCAGGTTTGCGCAGAAGGCAAATGATTCCCCTCGACCTGGGATTGGGAGCACGCGGAAGCTCGTGTTGGCGTGGGTTAGGAGGATGGTATTGCTGACGACCAATGTGTTTTTGCACCCGACGATGGAGATGCCGGTATCACGGATGGATGAGGCGGGGGCGGTCGCCGGGAAAGCGATTGTATTTCCAGCGATCACCATGTTGGTGAGGTTTGGATGATTCAGGTTTGTCATGGCTCCAAACAAGCTGATCCCGGATGTGCTGTTGGAGGGGGTTGCGGAGGCGAAGGCTTCGTTGAGATAAATGCGGTTGTTGATAAAGGCAGCCCGGCCCCAGGTGTTCGTGCTTTGGTTGTAATTCAGGTATGCGCCGATGAGGCAATTCGTGAAGACATTACCCACGACCCATACAGATTCGGTGTAAGGTGAGTCATCAGAATAAAAGGGAAAGCGGACATTGCGAACAATGTTGGAGATGGCCAGGCCATTGCGTGCGCCAAAAATGCTGATGCCGTGCACGGGTGGCAGCACGTCGGGCGACACGACCTCACAGAATTCGATGACCGGGGAGTGGCAAAGATCCTGGACGCTGTCTGTGCCGGCTGTGTTGGCTGCGTTTACGATTGCGGTAGTGACTCCTGCCGGGGCCCCCGGAAACATGCGCGGGCTTCTTGGACTCAGTTTGACCACACAGCGGCTGATGATGTTGTTGGTGACTTGGAGGCGGTCAGGTCCTCCAGTTCCCAGAATGAACAACTCACGAAAGACCCCTGCGTTGGAGGCTTGAGGACTGAGAGCGCTGAAGGCCCCGACGCATTCGATATCGTGAATGTATAGATACGATCCCAGCAGGTACAAACACCCGAAGTTGGAATCACGTGTTTGAGCATTCAGCTCACCCTGGGCGTCGATGGTCATGTGAGCGATCTCGACGTGGGACGGAAACTTTCCGCTGAAAGGGTTGCCGATGGCGTAGTGTTTTGTGGGGCGGGTTTCCTCCGGGTTCTCGAGCAGGAGAAAAGTCCTGTTTGTCCCCGCGCCCAGAATTCTCCACCCATCCGATGGTTCCCACCAGTACTGCGGACGGGCTCCGTTAGGATTCACCTCATAAGTTCCCCTGGTTCTGTAGATGCCCTCCTTGAGCAGGAAAGTGACGTTTGGCACAAACCTGAACTGGCTCATGAAACGATCGAAAGTCATTCCGTTTCGGCCGATGACGTAGGGTGCTGTTTCCGTCCCGTTCTCGACCTCGGTCGCGCTCTCCGCAGCCACCCAGATCGTGATGTTCGCGCGGAAATACGGATCAACGCTGGGTGGATTCTCCTGGGCGCTGCCTAGCACGATCGAGGACAGGATCACGAGCAACAGGAGTGAGACCCTGCTTCTGCCGTTCCTGCGCCACGCTCGGGAAAACAGCGGCCCCACGGGCCGCCTCGTCCATGGGGAGAACTGTAGTCTGATCACATCCTCTGGTGGTGGCATGAGCATTGAATCTCAGTGGACCTCCGCAGGCACAGGGGGGGTGACTATCAACGAGAAGTATCGGGCGGTCGCGCCGAGAATCGGAATTCGTGCTTCAAATCCGGAGTCTCGTCGCACCGTGAGGTCGGCATGGGATTCAGAAAAAGGGCCGCCGAGGATGGGAGCAGACCTCAGCACAGCCGCCTCGCCCGCCAGCGGCCAGCGCACAACGGCTTCGAACCCTCCATTGTTGGGGTTTTGTTCGAGGTGGACCGATAGCAGCACCTCCACGCTCGGAACGCTCTGCTCGTCGACGAGCACAACAGATCCGGAGCCGGCGGTCACCCAAAGCCCGTCCTCAGGCTGGAGAGCGCTGAGCAGCGCGCGGGTCTTTTCTGGAACGCGTTGCCACTGGATGGCGTCCTTCGATAGAAATGCCACTCCGTTTTCACCCACTGCCAGCCAGCCGTTTCCTGAGTAGCGCACTGAATAGAGGCTCTCGGTTCCCAGCAATGGCAGGGAGTTCCACGACAGTCCATTCACCGAAGTAGCAACACGACCCAGGTCGCCGACCGTACGCAACGCTGCGGAACGCGGATCCGAACTCGCGTTGACGGTATCTCACCGGCACTGTGGGCCCCGCGTTTGTCGGAATCGAACAAGCCTCCCACTGAATCGGGAAAAGGCGATTGGTGAGTCCAAGCGATGCGGGATCAACAAAGGGCTCTTGATAGAAAACTCGTTGCCAGGCGATGCCGTCGTTCGACTGGAGGATCAGCTCGTTTTCTCCCACCGCCAGCCACATCCCGCCGAAAAAACGGACATCAAACAGGTCGTCCTGTTCACTGGAGTTGATTCGAGACCAATTGATTCCCCCGTTGGAGGATCGCCGGATCATTCCCCCGTCGCCCACGCAGATCCAGGCGCCGTTGCCATAGTCCACCCCCGAGAGGTTGGCAGTGGTCCCCACCCAGCCTTTCTCCTGCTCGTCATGCTTGTAAGTGAGCGGGGAGGCGATCCATCGGCTTGAGTTGGTCGATCGATAGATTCCGCCATTGTCCCCCACCGCCACCCACTGACCTGCTCCGTAACGCAGGCTTGCGATCCATCCCGAGATTCCCGTTGAGTCCAACGATAGGAAACGACCCTGGCGCAGGCGGAGCGCCTTGCCGGGTCCCCCCATCGCAAGGATGTTGGTTCCATCGCTATCCATGGCGAGAACGTCGGAGTAGAGGCGTGAATCGAATCCTGGAGCCGGCAAGTTCGCGGTGTACCAGAAGCGTGACAGGGCGGCGGCATCCCGAAAATATGGCTGGAGTTCACTGCTGAGCCAGAACGCGCCCTGCTTCCCAACCGCCATCCAGACTCCATTCACGTAACGCACGTCCGCCAGGTCAGCCGGGAAGAGCATGGAATTGATTCGGCCCCAGTTTGACAGGTTGGTCGAGTAGAAGGCGGTTCCGTTGTGCCCCACCGCGATCCAAAGAGGCAGCCTTCCAGGAACGCCACGGACGTGAGCTATGCTTGAAAGCGAAGTGTCCACACTTGGAAAAATCGAGGTCCATGATGTTCCATCCGTGCTCGTCCAAAGTCTCAGTCCAGCGGTTGCAACCCATCGGCCATCCGCATGGACGAGCCGCGAAATGGTATCCTGAGTGGGCAGCGTTTGATCCTGCCACGTGATCAGATCGGCTGAGGTGAAAAGCGCTCCTTTCGCCCCTCCGGCCACGTAAAGCCCCCCGCCCTGGCGCACGCAGGTCAGATACGCACCTGAACTCGTCAACTCTGGCAACACGTTGACGGTGAGCCTGTCATTGATCTCCACGACATCCCCCCGTGTGGAGACCAAGATCCAGGAATTGCTTCCGCGTACCACACCCGTCCAATCCTGCTGTCGTGGCGAAGGCAACCTGCGCCAATCGAGGCCGGTGGTGGAGAACACAATTGTCCCCTGATCGCCCACGGCCATCCATCCGCGATCCGATCCATCGATGTCGCGAAGCCAGGAGCGGGTTTTGGAGTCCGGCTCACGCCACACATTGTTCTGGGGGGAAGTGGGGGCGGTTGGGGCCAGGACAGTCCCACGTTCACCCACTGCGATGACCATCACACCGTTGGAGGTGTTGCGGGTTGCGAGAGCCGATAGGTTTTGGCTGGTGGGACTTACGAAGGCGTGGGCCCATTCCGCCCTTGCGATTGTAGGAATCAGGCTGAGGACGATGCAGAGGAGCTGAATCAGGGTATTGTGATGCCTCTGAACGGCGGGTGTCCGGACTGGCTGACTGGATTCGAGGCGAGCTATGGCTTCGCCTCTGGAAATGAGATTCATACGACTACGGCACCTGGCACGGAGAGCCTGGGGAGGCATGATGACGGTGATGGGGCTCAAGAGGGTGCCGAGAGAGCCGAATCCTGAGCTCCGACAGGCCGTTGATAACCATTCACTGATCGAACACTTCCATGCAGCAACGGTGCCTAAACGCCGCGAGGGCCTACTGAATCGCGGGGTCAAATGCAAGCAATAAATCGGGGCTTGCTTTTCAAACCCCCAGCTTCTTACTTTCTCGGCTCGTCAACCCAAAACGGAAACCGCTCGTTGCGGGGTTTGTTCGTAATACCGCAAAGCATCCTTTGGCTGCCTGGTGATGTTCGTGCCAGGAATTCAGAGATGGCTCATGCAGTTCATGATTCGAAGCTGCCCATTTCGGATCGCATGATTCCAAACCAAACAGCGCACGTCGGGAGTTTGACGTCGATAAATGAAGCGCAGATTTAGACCGGTCGATCGATGGGCACGCACACCTTCCATGCATCCAGGACCATGGCTCTTATGGGTCCTCCTGATTGTATGGATGGGGTACTTCCCGCTATTCGGCGCGGTCCAGCGCGAGGCTGAGATCTGGGTATCACCGAGGCCCTCTCAGCCCGGCGACAATGGTACTCCAACAGCTCCCTTCGGGGTGGGTGAGTCCGGGGAGTTTGACCGGTTCATGTCTCAGTTTCGAGGCATCCCCAACCTGACCTTCCGATTGATGGAGGGTGTCTTTGAAACGGCAGGCGTCCATGAAGTCCTTCCTGGAAGACCTCCACATCCGCACACCTGGGAGCCTGCTCATGGATGGAAGATCCTTGGGCAGGGTATGGAGAAGACCATCATCCGGTTGACCCGATTGCACGAACGCAACCCCACCAAGTACCATGTGATTGGGAACACCACCACCGGTCGGCCTCTATCAACGCTCGAGGTAGCCTACCTCACTTTGGACGCGAACGGGGCGGCCATGTCCCTTCTGGCCGACTCGGGGTTCGGATGTGCCTATTTCAAGGGTTCCTACATCTATCTCCACCACCTGGAATGCATCGGTGGGTTTAACGCGCTCAGTCCTGAGGCCCACAATGCAGCCTCTTTTCGTGAGATCTTCCTGCTCGGTATTCAAGGCACACACAAGGTTGGGGCCACCAATAATGTCATCGATCGATGCAATGTCCGGGCAACGGAAGGGAGCCCAAAAGCGTTTGCGGGGGCGGTGGAGGGTTTGACAACTGCCGTGATCAATGGGGCTCATATCGATGAGCGCTTTCCCAATGCCGGGAGTTTCAACCCCCGCATCAGCAACTGCTTGATTGATGGCCTGCACCCGTCCGGCCGGCTGCATGGCATTACAATGTTTGGCGCCATCAACGGCCATGTTTGGAACAACACGGTGGTGAATGCTCGGTTCGGCTTCTATTCCGACGATGCTCCCTGGACTCACAGTGTCCGGGTGGAAGAGAACTGGATCCACAATGTGGTCTCCGGTGTTTATCTCAACTACGGTGATTATCACTATCGCTGGGGACGGGTGGCGGTCATCAACAACCAGATCTGGGTCTGCAAGGACTGTGCGTTGCCCGGCCAGCCCAGCCAGTCTTCGGATGGCATCAACCTCGTGGGAGCCAGGCCGCCCAAGCCCCCCAGTTTTGAGACCACTTATGTTGTCGGGAACGTGGTTTATTCCGTGGATGAGTCTGGTGGTGGACGGATCAATGATTACGGTATCCAGGTCGCCTATCACCGAAACGCATTGGTGGCCAGCAATCAGGTGGGCATCCTGCGGAAGCGCAACTCGCTCAAAGTCCTTCGTGATCCTCTGGCCGACGAGCGCTATTGGTTCTTCGAAAACGTGGATGCCTCCGGCGATCCGCTCATGGTGCACGACCGCAGCATGCCTGGGTGCAGAAGCTCCGACACCTGGGACATCACACCCTGCGCCTACACCAACCCCTTTCCATGGACACCCTCGGTTGAAGCACTTTTTAGCTGGGTAGGTGAGGTGACAACGAATGAGCGGGCCCCGATCCGGCCCGGATTTGGGAGCATACCCAGCGTGTTGCTGAATGCTTCCCAGGCCGACTACGACGCTCCATTCGAGTTCCGACAAGATCTTGGAAACGAGCTCGACAGCCATGGGGTGTCGAGAACGGAGGACCAGGGCAGGATGACTTTTCGCGTCCATGTTGACCAGCCGGGCACCTTCCATATCTGGCTTCGCATGCGGCCCCCCGACC
>VHDG01000097.1 GCA_016871475.1 Verrucomicrobiota bacterium | reverse complement strand
CAAACGCCCGGGCCACGCAGGGCGCAGCTTGGGGACGTAGTTCCTCCAGAAACTGTAGCTGGCTGGAGGATCAATCGTGTGATCCTGGCCTTCCACGTGATCGATCGCGAAACAGACAGTGAAAGCCTGCTGATTTCTCCGGGATGCCTGTTCTGGGGCGTGTGGTTCACCAAACTCGCTCCGGCTCTCTGCGCCCATCACGTGTTCCACTCCCGCCATGGGCAACAGCTCGCCGAGCTCAGTGGCATCAATGAACATCGATGCATCAATCACGACGTCATTCCCGCTCCTGAGAGAGCGCACACGAACCGACTTCACGGAGTCTCCTTCGACGGCCGCGCTCATCGGTCGGTGGTCCAGGAGGATCTGCAGCTGTTGTGATGCTTGATAGCGCGCGAGCATGGCTTCGAGCACGGCGAGCCCAACCCGCGGTTCGCTGCAAAGCCGGGACACTGCGCCCATCCCAGGATTGAGCTGGTCGGACGCCCTGGCTGATGCGGTCAAAGGAAAAAAGCGTCTGTAGTATTCGCGGATTCCATCCCTGAGTGACCGGTAGCGACGGGTGCATCCATGCGATTCGATCCACCGGTTCTCGTCGGGCGGAACTCCCTGGGAGGTCAGCTGCCCGCCGATCCAGTCGGTCTCCTCCGTCATGATGACCCGTGCCCCCATCTCAAGCGCCGCGAGAGCGGCCGCACACCCTCCGAGGCCGCCACCGATGATGGCAATCTCCGTTTGGAGTACATGTTTTCCTTTTCGAAAAACCATGGCCTCTGAGAGCGATCGATTCGACTTTGCGAAAGCAGGCAGTGTGGCCAGGGCCGTGGCTGTGGAGGCCAGGAAATGGCGTCGTTTCATGAGCGTGGCGGGGGGGACGGGTGTGCGATTCGTAGCTCCTGCAAGATGAGAGCGATGCCTGCGATGGCGGCGGTGGCGCATCGGAGAATATTTCCTCCGAAGGAAGTCATCTGAATCCCCATCCGTTGCATCAACTGTTTCTCTTCATCTGTAAAACCGCCTTCGGGCCCGATCCAGATACTCGCTGTGTTGGGTGGGGTTCCCATCCCGGTGCAGGCGGATGCGAACGCCTGGCGGGGTTTGGGCGCGTCCGGATCGAGAGATCCGCCCAGGGCGAGTTCGCCCGCGGGCCTCGTTGACAACGCCTGGGGCAAGGTCACGGGTGCGTGGAGGGTGGGCAGCCACCGGATGCCGCACTGCTTCATCGCCTCCACCGCGATGTGATTCCATTTCCCGAGCTTGGCCTTCGCCGTTTCGGCATCCAGGCGGACGTTGCCCAGCGTGGTGTGGAGGGGCTGCAAGTCGGTGACGCCGAGTTCCACAACAGGGGGGATCATCTCCTCGAAGATGCCGCCCTTTGGAATCGCGGTTAACAGGGTGAGCCGGAAGGGTTCCCGCGGGGTTGTTGTGCGAGCGAGGGCTTGAAGGGTCACCTGCGGCTTGCGGACCGAGCCGACGCGACAATGGATGATCGAGCCGGCGCCATCATGGACCGAGACTTCCTCGCCGGGTTCCACTCGAAGCACACGTGCCGCGTGGATGGCCTCCTGGTCGAGGAGGTGGAGCTCCTTCCCGGTGCACTCTTCAGGAGGCAGGAAGAAGCGTCGCATGAGAAGTCAGCGGAAGAAGCCCCGGGCCTTGTCAAAAAAGCTCTTGCCGATGGGGTTGACGCTCTCGTCGCAGAGTTGGGCGAACTCCTCGAGTTTCGCGCGTTGGGCTGAGTTCAAGCGGGAGGGCACTTCGACGACCACTTTGATGTGGAGATCGCCGGAGCCTTGTCCGTGAACGTTGCGCACTCCCCGTCCCTTCAGACGGAATGTGGTTCCACCCTGGGTTCCGGCGGGGATCTTGATTTGTGCGGGGCCTTCGAGGGTTGGCACCTGAATCTCGGTTCCCAGCGCAGCCTGCGTAAACCGGATGGGGACTTCGCAATGAAGATCATCACCGTCGCGTTCGAACAGCTCGTGGGCGCGGACATGGAGAACCACGTACAGGTCGCCGGGGCCCCCGCCTCGAACACCTGCCTCGCCTTCGCCTGCTGAACGAAGTCTTGTGCCCGTACCTACTCCTGCCGGAATGCGAAGTTTCACCTTCGCCGTGCGCTCCAGCCTGCCTTCACCCTCACAGATGCGGCATGGGTTTTCCAGGCTTGAGCCCTGTCCGTTGCATCGAGGGCAGGGCTGAGCCACGCTGAAAATCCCGCGGCTCATCACAACCTGGCCACGGCCGCCGCAGGTCTGACAGTTCTTGCGACGAGGGGTGCCCTCCGCCCCGCTCCCGCTGCACTTTTCACATGCCGTCGGCCGGGTGACGGAGATCTCCTTTTCACAACCGTGGACCGCTTCCTCGAAGCTCAATTCCAGATCATACCGAAGGTCATCTCCGCGCATCGCGCCTTTCGGGTCCTGCCTGCGTCCTCCTCCAAACAGTTCCTCAAAAAAGCTTCCGCCACCGCCGCTGCCAAAGACGTCGCGAAAAATATCGGCCGGATCATGGAAGCCGCCACCCCCCGCACCGGGGCCTCGCCGCCGGGGATCAAAAGCGTCGTGGCCATGCTGGTCGTAAGCCGCTCGCCTTTGGGGGTCGCTCAACACCTCGTAGGCTTCTCCAAGCTCTTTGAACTTTTCCTCGGCAACTTTATCGCCTGGATTCTTGTCCGGGTGATATCGCACTGCGAGCTTTCGATAGGCCTTCTTCAGGTCCTCGTCACCGACGCCTTTTGCAACGCCCAGGACCTCGTAGTAATCGCGTTTGGAAGCCATGAAACTCTATTCAGCTGAGGGCTTTTGGGCCACCACCACGGTCGCAGGGCGCAGCAGCCGGTCTTTGAGGCGGTAACCTTTTCGCAGCTGTTGAATGACGTGTCCCTCCGGGACATCTGCCGAGGGTTGCTGGGACACGGCCTCATGCAGGTTGGGATCGAACAACTGACCTGAAGCGTGAACTTCCTCCAGCCCGGCCTCGGACAGCGCGGTCTTGAGCTGCTGCTGAATCATGTTCACTCCCGTTCGCAGCGACTCCAGATCCGCTCCCTGAGCTTGGGATGCCAGCATCGCCATGTCGAAGTTGTCCAAAACGGGGATCAATCTTTCCAAAACACCCTCCGCTGCATACTTGATCGCCTCCTGGCGTTCGCGGGCGGCCCGCTTCTTGTAGTTCTCGAAGTCGGCCGTGGTTCGCAGGAGGTTGGCCCAGTGTTCGTCCGCCTTAAGGGCCTTCGCCTTGAGCGCGTCCAGCTCCTCCGGGGACGCGTTGATGGGAGTTTGGGGATCTTCTGCTGAAGCCGTCCCCGACGGGATCGATTCGGATGAAGGATCGGTATTGGCTGCCTGGGTCATGTTCACATCAGGATGAGTTGGATTGTGAGTGGGTCCTCTGCCGGACGGCCGGACCGCTGAGCTTAACTTCTTCCACAGCACAGTTTGTATTTCTTGCCGCTACCGCAAGGGCAGGGGTCGTTACGGCCCACCTTTGGACCTGTTCTGACCGGCATGGACTTGGCGATGGCTTCGCTTGCTTCACCCACGACGTCAGACGAAGCGGCCGATCCTGTGCTGGAGCCAGAATCTTGAGCCTGGCCGAAGCCACCCTGTCGTGGGTGGGTGGCCTGGCTGCGGTTTTGGAGGTTCCGCAGAAAGTCCTGGAAGGCCTGCATGCTTGAGGCGCTGCGGAAGATGTTATGGCAGATCTCGCTCTTGATGTTGACCATCAATTCCTCGAAGACCTTGAAGGCTTCCACCTTGTACTCCAGCAGGGGATCCCGCTGGCCGTAGGCGCGAAGCGAGATGCTGTTGCGTAGACTGTCCATGTGATACAGGTGCTCCTGCCACAGCTTGTCGATGGCATTCAGCACGGTGTACCGCTCGATCGAAACCAGATGCGCGAGGTTCTCATAGGAAACCTTCATCGTGTACGCCTGGCGCACTTCCTCGATGATGTGGCGGCAGAGCGCAAACTGCCCGGCGCTCAGCCCGTCGAATGCCGAGCCGGCAACCGGCGTCTCGCTGCCGGATTCTGCGATCTTGATCAGCTGATCCTCCGCCACCCCGATGGGGAAGTTCAGATTGATCCAGTCAGACAGCGCCCGGATGTTCCACTCGGTGCTGTCGGTGGTCGGGCTGGTGAACTGATCGATCTTCGCGATGACGACTTCCTCCATGACATCCATGAGGCGGTCCCGGACGTCTTCGCTGTGGAGGATCTCGTGACGGAACCCGTAGATGACAGCCCGTTGCTTGTTCATCACGTCGTCATACTCCAGGGTGCGCTTGCGGATCTGGAAGTTTTGTTGCTCGACGCGCTTCTGGGATTGCTCGATGGAACGGTTGAGGAAGGGATGCTCAAGCTCCTGGTTTTCCTCCAAGCCCACGCGCTCCATGACTTTTACAATCCTGTCTGAACCGAAGAGCCGCATGAGGTCATCCTCGAGAGCGATGAAGAAGTGCGAGGAACCGGGGTCACCCTGACGGGCGCATCGTCCGCGCAACTGGCGATCGATCCGGCGGGATTCATGACGCTCGGTGCCTATGACATGCAGGCCGCCCACCTCGGCGATGCCGGCTCCAAGTTTGATATCGGTGCCGCGGCCGGCCATGTTCGTGGCGATGGTGACCCCGCCTCTCTGGCCTGCGCGGGCCACGATCTCCGCCTCCTGCTGGTGATATTTTGCATTCAGCACCGAGTGGACGATCCCCTCCTTCTTCAGCATCCGGGAGAGCTGTTCGCTGGTATCGACGGAAACCGTGCCGACAAGGATGGGTCGGCCTTGCGCATGGACCTCCTTGATCTCGCGGAGGACTGCGGTGAATTTTTCGCGCTTGGTCTTGTAAACCGTGTCGTTCGAGTCTTTTCGCAGGCAGGGCTTGTTGGTGGGAACAACGATCACGCCCAGTTTGTAAATGTCGAAGAACTCGTTGGCCTCGGTCTCAGCGGTGCCTGTCATCCCCGCGAGCTTTTTGTAGAGACGGAAGTAGTTCTGGATGGTGATGGTGGCATAAGTCTGCGTCTCCTTCTCGACCTCCACACCCTCCTTCGCTTCCACGGCTGCATGCAGCCCGTCGCTCCAGCGTCGGCCCGTCATCAGACGGCCCGTGTTCTCGTCCACGATGATCACCTTGCCCTCCTGAACCACGTAGTGAACGTCCTTCAGGTAGAGGGAATAAGCTTTGAGCAGCTGTGCGATGACGTGAATGCGCTGCGCCTTTACTTCGAGTTGTGCCTGCAACCGGCTCTTGGCTTCGAGCCGCTGCTGGATGTTAAGCGCGGGGTCGGTGTCGATGCGATGGTACTCCATCGCCAGGTCAGGGAGGACGAATGTCTCCGGGTCTTCGGGGCTGAGGAATTCCCGGCCCTTCTCCGTGAGGTCCGCCTCGTGCGTCTTCTCATCCATGGCATAAAAGAGCTCTTCCTTCTGGGAGTAGAGATCTTTCTTGGACTGGTCGGCGTGAAGGCGGAGCTCTGCCTTCTGCATCAGCGAGGCATTGGAAGGATCCTCCAGGAGCCGTGCGAGGCCTTCGGAACGCGGGTTGCCGATCTTGACACGGTAGAGCCGAAGCCCCAGCTCGAGCTCCAGCTCTTCAGGTCGCTGGGGATTGGATCCGTCCTTTGGATGCAGCTGCTCGGCCAGCTCGGCCGCCTCCTTCAGAAACCGCGCACAAAGCTTTTCCTGGGCGTGCACCACGGAGGTGACGCTTGGCTTCATCTGGTTGAACATCTGGTTGTCCGCGTTCACCACCGCCGGACCGCTGATGATCAAGGGGGTCCGGGCTTCGTCGATCAGGATCGAGTCCACTTCGTCAACGATGGCGAAATAGTGTTCCCGCTGGACCTGCAACTCCTTGCGGTCGGCCATGCCGTTGTCGCGCAGATAATCAAAACCGAACTCGGCATTGGTGCCGTAGGTGATGTCGCGACGGTATTGTTCCCGACGCACATCGGGTGGCATGTCATGGAGGATCACCCCGACGCTCAGACCCAGCAGCCGATATACGGCACCCATCCATTCGCTGTCACGTGCGGCCAGATAATCATTCACCGTCACCACGTGAACACCTCTTCCGGTAAGCGCGTTCAGGTAGGTGGGGAAGGTGGCGACGAGGGTCTTGCCCTCGCCGGTTGCCATTTCAGCGATCCGCCCGTTGTGAAGGGCCCATCCGCCGATGGCCTGAACATCGAAGGGCACCATGTCCCACTTAAGCTTGTGTCCACGGACCGTGATCTCGCTGCCCACGAGACGTCGGCAGGCATTCTTCACCACGGCAAACGCCTCGGGCAGGATGAGATTCAGCTCCCGGGCGAGCTCGTCCTTGTCCTGGATGGTGGAGAGCTTGGCCTTCCATTCGGCGGTTTTTTGCCGCAAGGCCTCCTCTGGAAGGCCTTGGAGGGCCTGCTCCAGTTCGTTGATCTTGGTTACGATGGGACGCAGTTTACGAACCTCGCGGTCGTTCTTGGACCCGAAAACTTTTTTGATGATGTACCCGAGCATTTCTGGTGCTTACTTGAAGCGGGCGGAACCTACGGGAAGAGGGGAATACCGTCAAATACTGATGCCGGGGCCTCCTGGGAGCGCTGGCGTCCCGCCAGCATCAGGCCTTGAGCAACTCAGAGGCCGGCGAGACGCCAGCGCTCCCAGCAACAAATGCGATCCCTCCCTCATTGTGGCGCGCATTGGCACCTGGGTTCCAGTGATCTGCCCGAGTATTGCCGTCCCCTCCTTCCCCCTTGTAATCGTAATCGAGGATGCTCGGACTGCCCCCTTGAGCCCCCTTGAGCCTGAAAACCTGGATGGATGGACCACGGAGCACGCGGACGACACGGAAAAGGAGAGAACGACCAGACCAGTTTTCTTTCCGAGTGTTCCGAGTGTTCCGAGTGTTCCGTGGCTCTCACTCTTCTGCGCAATCCACGGCACCGAGGGGGAACAGCCGATTACGATTACGATTACGAGGGGAGGGAAAGGAGGAGGGGAATGGACGAGAGTCAGAAAAAATGTGAGATGCGCTCCCAGCCCTTCCGGAAACCGGGCTATGCCTCTTGCCTCGACTACGACGAGAAACCACACCATCCTCGGCCGCGAACTCATGAGATATCTGCCCATAATCATCAGTTTGCTGCTCCTTTCCGCTCCGCCATCTCTCCCCAAGGAGGCCGGGAGATCGCCCAACGTATTGCTCATCATGGCGGATGATCTCCGCGATTTCGGTGGCGCATTTACGAGCGGGGTGGCCAAGACGCCTCACCTGGATCGCTTGATGAAAAGAGGCGTGCGTTTCCAACGCGCGTTTGCCCAATACCCGGTTTGCAATCCGAGCCGGACCTCCATGTTGCTCGGCTTGCGATGCGAACAGACTGGAATCGTCGGCAACCAGCAGTTCTTTCGTGACACCATGCCTGATGCGGTGACGTTTCCGCAGCTGTTGCGTCAGCACGGCTGGACCACTCGCTCCTATGGCAAGATCCTTCACGCGGCCAACACGGGTGAATCCGTGCGGGGTGCTTGGCTCGACGTGGGCAAGTCCTGGGATCATGCAGAGATCCTTCCGGCTCAGTCGCCACATCGACGCGGGGAGTTTCGCAACCTCACCGGTGGCAAGCTCGCCTGGTGCGAGATCGGGATCCTCGAGGGTAATGATGACGAACAGCCCGATGGAGCCACTGCTGTCTCGGCGATTCGAGCCATGGAAGAACTGACCGGCGCCGGCAAACCCTGGATGGTTGCGGCGGGTTTCCATCGCCCTCACGACCCTTTCCATGCTCCGCGAAAGTACTTCGATCTTTACCCCAAAGGCTCCTTGCAACTTCGATCCGACCTCGCTGTTTCAAGCAATGCAGCCCCCATGGCCATTTCCTCTGGTTGGGTCGCGGACTTCGCCAGGTTCACGGAAGAGGATCGGCTGGACTTCTTCCGTGCCTACCTGGCGGGCGTGTCGTTCATGGACGCGCAGGTGGGACGTCTTCTGGACACCCTCGATCGCCTTAAACTCTGGGAGAACACTCTCGTCATTTTCATGGGGGATCACGGCTATCACCTTGGGGAGCGTGGATGGTGGAACAAGAGCACGCTCTTCGACCGATCCTGCCGGGCCCCGCTCATCATCGCCGCACCCGGGATGAAAGGGGCGCAGGTCTGTCGATCCCCGGTTGAGTTCGTGGATCTGTATCCGACTGTCGCCGATTTTTGTGGAGTGAAGGCTCCGCATGCTTTGGTAGGTCAGAGTCTGCGGCCGCTTCTCGCTGCGCCTGGGAGCAAGTTCAAGGAAGCTGGCTTCACTCTCGTCGGCCGCGGGCAACGTCATTTCGGACGCAGTGTGGCCACGGAGCGATGGCGTTTTACGCGCTGGAGTGATGGGACGCTCGAGTTATATGACCATGATGTGGATCCTGAAGAGACCCAGAACCTGAGTCTGAGCTCCTCCCACTCCAACGTGGTTGAGGAACTTCGGAGAAAATTGGACTCACTTCCCCCGTGGCCAGCAACACCTGCCGTCCACCGACCGACCGGAGGCGGCAAGGACCTGGCCCCGGGTCAGAGCGCATCGCCGGCAACCAACCCACAGACTGAGGTGAACGGTGTTGTCGCCCGGGAGACTCTCGCGATTGCGGGGTGGCAGGTCCACGTGTCCAAGAAGTTGATCGAGACCGAGCCCGATCAAACCGCGCGCGCTCTGGCCGGCTTGAGAAAGATGCTCGAGGAGATCGTGATCAAGCTTCCCGGCCCTGCCGTGGCGGAGCTCAAAAAGGTGCCGCTTTACTTTTCCACCGCCTACAATCCAGGCCGCAGTGGTGCTGAATTCCACCCCGACGCCGGCTGGTTGCGAGCCAATCGTCGTGATCCGGCGATGGCCCGTGCCGTCGAGTTCTCCGGCGTCTCTGACTTTGAGGCGGAGATGCGACGCATGCCGAACTTTCCTTTGCACGAACTGGCTCACGCCTACCATCACCGGGTGCTGGCAGGCGGGTTTGACAATCCGGACATCGCGGCTGCCTATAAACGGGCTTCAAGCGGAGGTCGATATGAGCGTGTGGAGCGTTCGTTCGGCGAAGGCAATGGACGCCCCAACACCTTCGAGCGCGCCTACGCGATGAGCAGCCCGATGGAGTACTTTGCCGAGGCGACGGAAGCCTACTTTGTGCGGAACGACTTCTATCCCTTCTCCCGCGACGAACTCCAGAAACACGATCCTGATGCGGTCGTTCTGCTGAGAAAACTTTGGGGCGTTCCCGAAGGACACTGAATTTCTTATGAGCTCTGTATCCATTTTCAACGATGTGGTAGGTCCGGTCATGCGTGGGCCTTCCAGCTCACACTGCGCAGCTGCTTTGCGGATCGGGCGTCTGGCTCGCGACCTTATGAGCGGTGACATCACGGAGGTGCTGGTTGAGTTTGACCCCGCCGGCTCGCTGCCGACCACGCACGAGAGTCAGGGCAGCGACATGGGGCTGTTCGGAGGCCTGCTGGGCTGGGACGCGGATGATGAACGGCTCCCCACATCGATGGAGACGTTTCAGAACACCGGGGCGAAGGTGCGCATCGAGACC
>VHDG01000096.1 GCA_016871475.1 Verrucomicrobiota bacterium | reverse complement strand
CACGAACAGGCAAATCTGCTGTGCTGAGGAGCCTGTACCCGCAAGACCCCTACGTGGAGATCCACCCCGAGGATGCCCGTGAGCTGGGCATTACCTGCCAACAGAGAACATGCGTGGAATCGGCGGCAGGCTCTGTGGAGTGCGTCGCATTCGTGACACCCTCCGTGCAACGCGGCCACGTTTTCATTCCGATGCACTACGACATCACGAACCGCTTGACCCAACCTGAGTACGATCCCCAGTCGCGTCAGCCCAGTTACAAGCACTGTCCTGTGCGAATCCGTCCCTCCAGCACTTCAAGCAACGTCGAAATCCATGAAAGCCGCTGAATTAACAGCCATTTCCTTCGATGCCCCGGAGGCCAGGACCTTCACACCCGAGCAGAAGGAGTATCTGTCCGGTTTTCTCGAGGGGGTCGTACGTGGTCAATGGACCCCTTATGTGGGCCAGGATGCCTCCGGCCGGTTGACTGCGGTGGGAACGGAGGGCGCGACCAATCAGGCAGCTGCCACGGAGGAGGAAACCATCCACGGCTTCGCCCTCAGTGAGGTCACCAAACAAGAGCTCTGGAAACATTCAGAAAACCCCTTGGACAGTTGGGACCGGCTGGTGGAACACGCGGAGGCAGATAGATTCCCGAGCGACGAAAACAACTTTCGCTTCCGCTACTTTGGAATGTTTCATGTCGCGCCTGCGCAGAACAGCTTCATGCTCCGCTGCAGGATTCCGGCCGGCGAACTAACCGCAGCCCAGATGCGGGGACTGGCTCAGTTGTCAGATGACTATGGCAACGGGAAGGCCGCCATCACGACACGTTCGAACCTCCAGATCCGCGAGATTGCTCCACGCAACCTTGTCAACGTCGTGACCCGCCTTCAGTCGCTCGGCTTGACTTCCAGGGGCAGCGGCGTGGACAACATTCGCAACATCACCGCTTCGCCGGCCGCAGGGGTGGATCCGCAGGAGCTGATCGACACTCGTCCATTCGCCCGCGCCCTCCATCACTACATTCTCAACAGCCGGGATCTCTACGGCCTTCCGAGAAAGTTCAATGTGGCTTTCGAAGGTGGGGGCGCCATCGACACCGCCGCCGACACAAACGACATCGGCTTCATGGCGGTGACAGTCCCGCACTCACTCACCGGCACATCCGTCCGAGCCCATCAACCCGCCGAGCTCGCCCCGGGGATCGCGTTCAGGGTGGAGCTGGCGGGCATCAGCGGACATAAGCAGCTGGCCTCGGACTGCGGAATCCTCATTCAGCCCCATCAGGCCGTTGCGGTCGCCGCCGCCATGATCCGGGTATTCGCAGAGAACGGGGATCGCACAGACAGGAAGAAGGCCCGCCTCAAGTATTTGATCGATCGCTGGGGCTCCGACCGGTTCATCGAGGAAACCCAGAAGAAACTCGCCTTCGATCTGATGAGCGTCCCCCGAGCCAGCTGCGCTTCCCGACGTCCCGCCGTCAAACATGGGCACATCGGAGCCTACAAACAGTCGCAGAAGGGCCTCAACTATCTGGGAGCCATTGTTCCCGTCGGGATCATGTCTTCGCGACAGATGCGGCGCGTGGCTGAGATTGCGGAGCACTATGGTTCAGGGTCCATACGCCTCACGCCCTGGCAGAATTTCATACTGACGGACATCAGCGACGCGTTCCTGGCGACGGCGGAGCGTGCTTTGGAACGGGTTGGATTCCCTACCAAGACCTCGCACATCGCAGGTGGCCTGGTTGCGTGCACGGGGAACCAGGGTTGCAAGTATGCGGCGGCAGACACCAAATCCCACGCGGTTCAACTGGCCGATCATCTCCGTTCACGGATAGCGCTGGACCATCCCATCAACATCCACTTCACCGGATGTCCCAACTCCTGCGCGCAGCATTATTGTGGCGACATCGGATTGCAGGGAGTGGGAGTGAACGTGAATGGCCAGACTGTGGAGGGTTACCACATTGTTCTGGGTGGCGGCATGGGGGCAGATGCCGGGATTGGCCGGCAGGTTTTTACGGGGATCTCCTTTGATGCAGTCCCGGGGCTGATCGAGCACATTCTGAAAACATTTCTGAACCTGCGGAAGACCGGTGAGGCGTTCATCGAGTTCACACGTCGCCACGAGCTCAAAGCCTTGCAGGAATTATTTACCCCATGAACCCACCCGCTCTCATTCCGCAGATCCCGGAGAACGCACCCTTCTCGATCGAGCAGCGCGCTTATCTCAACGGATTCCTGGCAGGTCTTTTCTCCAGGACGACTGCCCCTTCCTCCGCTCCAACGCCGGCTGCGGCACCTTCGCTCATGCCACTGACGATTGTCTTTGGGTCACAAACGGGCACCGCTGAGAAGCTCGCCAAGAGAGCATCGAAGGAAGCCACGAAGCGTGGATTCGCACCTGTCCTTCACGACATGGCTTCGACTCCCATCAAGGAATGCGCCTCCTCACCCTCCCTGATGGTCATCACGAGCACCTACGGCGACGGAGAACCACCCGACACAGCCAAGTCATTCTGGGAGGGCCTCAACAGTGCTGAGGCGCCTCATCACAAGGCCCGCTACACGGTCTGCGCGCTCGGCGACACGAATTACCCGAAGTTCTGCGCCTTCGGGAAATCCGTTGATGCCCGTCTGGAGGCACTTGGAGCTCATCGGATCCTGCCGTGTGCCGAATGCGACACGGACTATGAAGCTGCGTTTGCCGGATGGTTGGACAAATCCCTCAAGGAGCTATCCGCAGGAGTCGGGCAGACAGGGGTGACCCCGTCCGGGGGCGATGCCGTGACTCCGGTTGCCAAAGAGTCAGCTGTCTCAGGCACCAGGGAGTGTCCTTACCCCTCCGCACTCCTGGTGAATCGACTGCTCAATGGCGAAGGATCCGCCAAGGAAACGCGGCATTTTGAATTCGAACTCACAGATCCCACCGTTCAGTACCAGGCGGGTGACGCTCTCGGAGTGATCCCCTCGAACTGCCCGGCCCTGGTGTCTGACCTCATCTCAACGCTGCACGCAGATCCGGAGGAGATTGTTCCGGTATCGAACGGGCTGGAACTTTCCCTCTTCGAAGCCTTGTCGCACCACTTCGAGATCACTCGAATTCCGAAGGCCCTCATCGCACACCTGGCCGTCAGGACCCGCGAGGAACAGCTGGTGAAACTCACGGATCCGAACGTGAACGGAGAGCTCTCAGCATTCCTGCGCGGCCGTGAGATCATCGACCTGCTGCTCCAGCACCCCGGGGCAAGGACCACAGCACGGGAGTTGGTTGCCATGCTCCGAAGACTTCAGCCGAGGCTTTACAGTATTTCCTCCAGTCCCAAGGCGCATCCCAAGCGTGTTCACCTGACCGTCGGCATTGTTCGCTATGAAAGCCTGGGCCGGCAACGCAAGGGGGTCTGCTCCACTTTTCTGGCGGAACGCGCGGGAGGCTCGCCTGTTCCCATCTTTGTTCACAGGAACGACAATTTCCGTCCTCCGGCCGATCCGAAGGTTCCCATGATCATGGTGGGACCCGGAACCGGAATCGCTCCCTTCCGGGCCTTTCTGCAGGAGCGCAGCGCTGGCGGAGCACAGGGTCGCAACTGGCTCTTCTTCGGAGATCAACGATCATCGACCGACTTCCTTTATCGAGAGGAACTCCAGGCTCAGAAGAGCGCAGGGATCCTGAATCGTCTGGATCTGGCGTTTTCCAGAGACCAGGACGAGAAGATCTATGTGCAACAACGGATGCTTGAGAATGCGCGCGAGCTCTTCAACTGGTTGGAGGATGGCGCACACTTCTACGTGTGTGGTGATGCCAGCCGCATGGCGAAGGATGTCGATGCTGCCTTGCATCGGGTCATCGAGATCGCCGCGCAACGTAATCCGGACCAGGCCAGGGAATACGTCAACGCCCTCAAGACATCCAAACGATATCAGCGTGACGTCTATTGATGCCCGTTCCTTGGCCGACGTTGGCACATCGGAGAGCTGTTGAAGAACCTCGAAGGTTGACTCACAAAGCGGATAGCTCTCAGCCATCGCCATCGAATCCAGGCTGGCATCGAAGTCGGACGCCCCGTTCGTTGTCCACCCTTCAGGGTGTCTCCCCCAACCCACTCACCTGAGCACGAGCAGCGCACCCCACTGCTCGCGCACGAAACCAATCTCACGCGGTCCGAACCACGGAGCCCAAGCGGGCAGAGCCCGGGCATCCTGAAGGATGGACAACAAACCGGGACTCATCATTCGCTGCATCCCGACCATCTGATTTATCGGTTTCATACTCGACAGGCTGATGGGACTGGTGGAAAAGCGCTTCAAAAAATGCCCAGCCATGCCACTCCTTGAACTTAAAGAGGTGACCAATCGATTGGGTTTCAATGGCTCCCGCATGGAAGTTCTCCGGAACATCAATCTTCAGATCGAAGAAGGCCAATCTGTCGCCATTGTCGGCCACTCGGGCGCTCGCAACAATCCATCCGAACCCTTCTGAAATGAAACTAGAACAAAACACGCTACACCTGACCGCGCTGGTACTGGCCTTTGCACCCACCGCGATGGCGCAATACGCCCCGCCCCCTCCACCCCGGCCCTTCCCTGGCTTCATCAATGAAGCCCTGCGAAAAAACGACCCTTACATGAACCAGTGGGACATAGGCGGTGCGTGGCGAATGCGATACGAAACCAAGGATGGCTATGGAATTGCGGGCTCACCCGGCTCCACCGACTTCCGCTCCAACAACGCCGACACTTCCAACAGCTACCTGCTCTCAAGAATCCGATTGCGCCTGGGCTATACCAGCAAATGGTGGGGAGCCTTGGCGGAGGGACGGAGCAGCTTGGTGGGAAGCGATGATCGCGCAGCTGCCACAGCGCCCGTGGCTCGCTTCGGCGACGGGCCCGAGTCCGACTCGATAGACCTCCATCAAGCCTGGGTCAACATTGGCAACCACAAGGAGTTTCCGTTCTCGTTGAAGGTGGGACGTCAGGAGATGAACTTCATGGAGGGACGCCTGGTGGGTGATTTTGTCTGGAACAACATCGGGCGGGTGTTTGATGCAGCCAAGCTGCGTTGGCAGAATTCGCTCTTCGCTGCGGATATCTTCACCAGTCGGGTCGTCATCCCGGAGGACGGACGCTTCAATGTCTCCAACGATTATGACTACTTCTCCGGCTTCCATGCGGTGAGCCCGGTCATCAAGAATCACAGCCTCGAGCTCTACGGCTACTCCCGCAACGCCTCGCCCTTCGCGGCATCCGCCGAACCCAGCCCCCAGTTTCCCCAACCCACCGCGCGGGATATCTACACGATGGGTGTGCGCATCAAGAGCAACCCCGGCGCACTGGGCGCGTGGGACTACACTCTCGATGCCATCGGCCAGCTCGGAAACTATCGGGATACAAGAGCCGGCGCCTCCACATCACGCCTGGATCACGAGGCCTATGCCTTCATCGCTCAGGGTGGCTATACGTTCTCGGAAACCTGGTCCACCCCACGTCTGGGACTCGAATACGCACATGCCTCCGGTGACTCCAACCCGACCGATGGCAAGCACAGCACGTTTGAGAATCTCTTTCCCACAAATCACAAGTTCTACGGCTACGGCGACCTTGTATCACTGCAGAACATTCACGACGTCCGCACGATCCTGCAGTCGAAGCCTCATCCTCAACTGAGCCTGGCTCTGGAAGGACACCTGTTCTGGCTCGCGGACACGGCTGACAATTTCTACAACGTCGGCGGAGTCCCCCGGGGGGGTGTGGCTGCGACGCCTGGCACTGGCTTTGGGATCAATCCCGGTTACAGCAGCTTCGTGGGCAGCGAGCTGGATTTCGTGGCCGGCTACGCCGTCACCCGCTACGCGCAACTCGAGCTGGGCTATTCCCGTTTCTTTGCCGGCGACTACATCGACCAGACCTACACGGCGGCGACGCATGGGTCTCGAGACGCGAACTTCTTCTATCTGCAGATGAACCTGAACTTCTAAGAACGCCCTCAAGCAGGGCGTCCCGATGATTTACCCCCCTTCCACTCAAACGAGCCCGGAGTCTTCCTGCGAAGCAGCGGCGGGAGGCCTTGGGCTGCATCGGAACGGCGGTCGGCACGAAATCTCCACCTGGGTGGATCTGTTGCTCGAGGAACAGCGCAGCCTCACCCTGGTTGAGGACTTTGCGCGGGCTCACAAGCTTGGAGATCTCCCGAGAGCCAGGACCTATTCCAAGCTGCTCCCTGCGAGCCAGCCGGGGCCCGGCCAGCAGATGGCCTTCGAGGTCGATCTGGACGCTTGCTCAGGCTGCAAAGCGTGTGTGACAGCCTGCCATTCGCTCAATGGGCTGGAGGAAGGGGAAACCTGGCGGTCCGTGGGACAGCTGATCCCGGAGGATGATGCGCCTGGAAGCAGGCAACAGCACGTCACCACCGCGTGCCATCACTGCGTTGATCCAGGCTGCCTCAACGGATGCCCGGTGCTTGCCTACGACAAGGATCCTGTCAGTGGCATCGTCCGACATCTCGATGACCAATGCATCGGTTGCCAGTATTGCGTCATGAAGTGCCCTTACGAGGTGCCGAAGTACTCGAAACGTTTGGGCATCGTTCGAAAGTGCGACCTGTGCACGTCACGCCTGGCCGTGGGAGAAGCTCCAGCCTGTGCCCAGGGATGTCCCAACGAAGCGATTCGCATCACGCTCGTCGACTCAGCCGAGATCAGCGCAAAGCTTGCGATGAAAGGCGGGCAGAATCTTTTCCTGCCATCCAGTCCTTCTCCAACCATCACAACTCCCACCACTCTCTATCGGAGCGCCCGGCCGCTCACGTCTCAGAGAGCGGCAGATTCTCTCCAGCTGCGATTGGAGCCTGCCCACTGGCCATTGGTTTTCATGCTCCTCCTGACCCAGGCTTCCGCCGGACTGTTTGCATGTGCTGCCGTGCTGGCCCTGGCAGGAATGCTTTTCCCGCTTCAATGGATGGCAGCCACCGGAACCGCTCTTCTGCTGCTCGGCCTGTTCGGAGCAGGTTTGCATCTGGGTCAACCTCTGCGGGCCTGGCGAGCTTTCATGGGCTGGAGGCGCAGCTGGCTCAGCCGCGAGATAATCGCCTTTTCCCTGGCTCTCCCCTGCGCCGCAGCAGCGACCTGGTCAGCCTGGTTCGCGCCTCAGCATTCGCTGTTCAAGCTCTCCCTGATCCTGGCCGCCACCTCCTCCTTGGCAGGCGTCGTCATGTCTATACAGGTTTACGTTGATACCCGTCGGCCCGCCTGGGCAGGACTTGTTACCTGGCCATCGTTCCTTCGGGCAACCGTGCGAATGGGCTGTTTGTTGGCTGCCGCCTGCATCGGGTTTCACGTCTCTTCGGCCACGGAAGAATCCCGTCAATGGAAGCAAATCCTACTGGCGGTGGCACTCATCGCGCCCCTGTCGCAATCGGTCTGGCACAGAATCCTCAACACGACTGCGCTGAAGAACCCCGACTCCCCGCGTCATCGCAACGCTCGTGTTGAAACCGAGGTCCTGCAAAAGACGCTTCACGCAAGCCGGCTGTTGAACACCGGAGCTGCAATCATCGCCTTGGGGTTTATCACCGGGCTCCTCGCCTCCCCCGCCGGAGCCGTGCTGGGGCTGACAGCTGCGGGGGCCGCTGAGCTCCTGCATCGATGGCGATTCTTCGTCGCCGCTCAACCACCGCGAATGCCCGGGGGAATCGGATCATGAAACTGGACGCAACCTGCCAGACGGCATCCAGCCCGCCAGACAACGTTCCATCGGCAGTGGCGCCTCAGCCCGCCCGCCTCGGGACCGAACTGAGCGATCTCTGGTCGCTCCGAAGATGGACCGGGCACATGACCGAAGAGTTGCTTCTGGAGCCAGGCCGTTTTGGTCTGGGACACGTCTCCGCCAGAAAGGCCCCGGAAGCCATCGCAAGCACCGTCTGTGGCTATTGCTCCACAGGATGCTCCCTGGACGCGCATATCCGTGATGGCCAGGCTGTGAACCTGACGCCCACCACGACATATCCTGTCAACATAGGAATGGCCTGTCCCAAGGGATGGGAGGCTCTTGCACCTCTGGATGCCTCGGATCGTCTGCTTCATCCGATGGCACGGGGAGCAGACGGCCGACTGGCGAGGGTTTCATGGGAGGACGCGCTGCATCTGTTTCGGATGAAGTTCTCGAGAACCATGGAGCAACATGGCCCTGAGAGCGTGGCTTTCCTGAGCACCGGGCAGATCGCCACGGAGGAGATGGCCATGCTCGGTGCGCTCTGGAAATTCGGCATGGGTGCGGTGCACTGCGATTCCAACACACGCCAGTGCATGGCGACATCCCATGTGGCCTACAAGCAGTCATTCGGCTTTGATTCACCTCCCTTCACCTACGCTGACTTCGAGGAATCCGATGTGCTCGTCTTCATCGGATCCAACCTCTGCATCGCTCACCCGATCATGTGGCAACGGGTGCTCGCGAATCGCCGACAGCCAAGAATCATTGTCATTGACCCCAGGCGAACAGAAACCGCTGCCGCAGCCACCGAGCATCTGGCGATCGCACCCAAGTCCGATCTCGTCCTCCTGTACGGGCTCGCCAATATCGTCATCCAGGCGGGCTGGGTGGACTCCGCCTTCGTGAGTGCACACACGGAGGGTTATGAGGCCTTCGCAGACTTTGTCAGGCAGTTCAGCCCTGAGCAGGTTGCGAACGCAGCCGGGATCAGCATCACCCAGCTCTATCGACTGGCTGAAGCCATCAGGCCGGGTCGGAGGGTCAGCTTTTGGTGGACCATGGGAGTCAACCAGAGTCATGAGGCCACCCGAACAGCCCAGGCCATCATCAATCTTGCTCTGATCGGTGGCCACATCGGCAAAGCCGGGACGGGCGCGAACAGCATCACGGGCCAGTGTAACGCGATGGGCTCAAGATTGTTCGCCAACATCACGAGCCTGTTCGGAGGCAGGAGCTTCCAGTCTCCAAGCGACCGCGCGGATGTCGCGGCGCTTCTCAATGTGCCGGAGTCCCGCATTCCGCAGACATCGTCGCTGCCCTACGATCAGATCCTGGAGCGGGTTGGGGATGGGCGGATCAAGGCGCTCTGGGTCATAGCCACCAACTCGATTCACTCCTGGGGTCAGCGATGCCAAACCGAGGCAATCCTCGGCAAGCTGGACTTTCTTGTCGTTCAGGATCTGTACGGCACCACGGAAACCGCAAAGCACGCCGATCTGCTCCTCCCGGCAGCAGGGTGGGGTGAAAAGGATGGCACGCTCATCAACAGCGAGCGGCGCATCGGGAGGATTCGAAAAGTAAAACGTGCTCCGGGCGAAGCCCTCAGTGACTTCAATATCTTCAAGCTCGTGGCTCAGGTCTGGGGGTGCGGGGACCTGTTGAACGAATGGTCCTCACCCGAGGCCGTGTTCCAGATCCTCAAGAGGCTGTCCAGAAACCGGCCCTGCGACATCACGGGTATCCGGGATTACGACCACATTGATCAGGCAGGAGGCATTCAATGGCCATGGTCCGGGCGCGACCAGGAACCCGACAGGGAGCGCAGGTTGTTCAGCGATGGACATTTTTTCCATCCAAACCGGAAGGCGCGCTT
>VHDG01000095.1 GCA_016871475.1 Verrucomicrobiota bacterium | reverse complement strand
AGCCTCTCCGCTGAGTCTCCGGAGAAGAGGTAACATTCATCTCCGCGGGCTGAGTTGAATCGAAAAGGCACCCGGGGATTGCCGGCATCGAACTGCTGCTGATAGACGACCCAATAGGAATTGGGCTGGATGATGGAGTTTTTTGGGAAGCGGTATTTCTTGGGCTCACCTTTGGCGTTGCTCAACCACCAATAGCTGATGTTCACCGGCAAGGACGTCGGATTATACAGCTCCACTGCATCCTCAAAGGGAGGGTCGGTGTGGGCGAGGACCTCATTGATCCAGACATCGGTGATGGGCACGAAGTTGCTCGCGGCAGGTGTGGGTTTGCCGACGGGAAACGACTGAATGTTATCAGCCCCATCTGGAAGTCGTCCCTGCGACGTGTTGGCTTCCTGACGGCCATAGGTCATCCGATGGGAGACGGTGCGGGCGTCATCGGTGAGAATGGACAGGGTTTCGCCACTGTTGTTGAGACGGAAGTCAAGGTGGTCCCCATCGGTTTTGGCGAGACCCGAGGCGAAGAGCTGCAGGTAACCCTCCGCTGCCATGAAGGACAGGGCACGCAGCGGGCGGTTGGTGGCAGGTGAGACGGTGGCATCCGACATATAGAAGCCACTGATGGAGACGGGCAGGACCTCGGGATTATAGAGTTCGATCCAATCATCTCCCGACGCGGGTGAAGCCATCCATTCGTTGATGACCACACGGCGTGGGTTGCCGAGGGGTTGCACTTCGTTGGATGCACCAGGGGTGAACGCGGAGAGACTCCAAGTGCCCGTTCCGTCGGGGAACCTGCTGATGGAATAGTTCGGGGGTTGAAGTCCGAACTTCACCGAATCAAGCCGGTTGCCTCCCGGCCCAAACAATCCCACTTCCTCCCCGGAGTCCGAGAGACTGAAGGGGGCATGGAGGCTGCCCAGCGTTGCATTGCCGCTGCACCAGACGACCAGGAATTGTCCCGCTGCCAGCGTGTGTGACTGGGTGAACGTGAATTTGTTCGGCGTGGTCAGGTTATCCGTCAGGGTATGCCCTTGGAGGTTTACCGAGCCGGGTCCAGTGTTGTAGATCTCCACCCAGTCGGGATAGCCGCCGTCCGCCGGAACCCCTGATTCGTTGTTCGCCATGATCTCATTGATCACCAAACCACCCTGGGCAGGGGGGTGCGAGAGCAGGGCGATGGCACTACAAGCGGCCAGGCGAAAAAACTTCAGCATATTCGAGTCGGAATGCCCGTATCCAATACACCAACCGGCGTTCCATTTCCAGTGGATACATCGGCATGATCCGATTCATCCAAACCCTCTGCCATCAGAGAGATGTGCCTCCAGGGGTTCCGGGATGAAATCCAGGCTGGTCAGCAGCCGGGTTTTCGGAGTAAACCACGAGCCGTGAAACTTAGGGCATGGATTATTCTGACAGCCGGAGCGGTGCTCTCGGCGGGTACGGCGGACACTTGCGCCGCCAACATTGGCGAATGGGACCGGATGAAGCACATCACCCCTCGGAGCTATCTGTGCTTCCGGGCCAGTGAACCGATCCACGCCGATGGAGCTCTGAACGACCGCGCCTGGGCAGCTGCCGCCTGGTCCGACCCTTTCGTTGATATCATTGGGGAAGGAGCCGCCAGACCTCGATTCCGCACCCGGATGAAGATGCTCTGGGACGACGAGTATTTATACATCGCGGCCGAAATGGAGGAGCCGCACGTCTGGGGGACCATCACCCAGCGGGATGCCGTGATCTTTCAGGACAATGACTTCGAGATTTTCATCGATCCGGATGCAGACAGCCATCGGTATGCCGAATTTGAGATCAATGCGTTGAATACCCTGTGGGATCTGTTTCTGGAACGGCCCTATAAGGATGGAGTCAGCGCCCGCAATGAATGGGATCTGCCGGGCATCCTCCACGGTGTGCAGGTGCAAGGATCGCTCAACAATCCGAAGGACCGGGATCGAGGTTGGACTGTGGAGTTCGCCCTGCCGTGGAAATCCTTCTCCGACATCACGACACAGGCTTTGCCTCCCAACGAAGGGGATCAATGGCGCATCAATTTCTCGCGGGTCGAGTGGAAAGTGCGGGTTGAGGACGGCCAATACGTGAAGGTTCCGAATCGCCGCGAGGACAATTGGGTGTGGTCTCCGCAAGGGCTCGTGGACATGCATCGGCCTGAGAAATGGGGCTACGTGCAATTTACATCGTTTGCCCCGGGAAAGGTCCGTCTGGTGCCTGATCCCAGCGCCTATGGACGATCTTATCTGCACCAAGCCTATTACGCCCAGCGTGAGTTCAAATCTCACTACAAACGCTATGCCTTCACCATCGATGAGCTCGGGCTGGACAAGGAGTTCAACCCCCGGCATCTGGCCTGGCCCCTGACCCTCCAGCACACGGCTGACGGATATCGGGCCACAGCAGAGATCCGGCTTCCAAACGGCGAGAGTCAGAAGTGGTTCATCCGTCAGGATGGAAAAGTCTGGTCCGAGTGAATCGCGCTCCTCCCGCGACGGTTGTTCATCGGCCTGCAAACCTCATCGACCCACTCGATTGGAATGGCCTGTTCGAAAGGCCTCAGAGTGTCGAGCTTGAGTTGGGCAGCGGCGATGGCTCGTTTCTGGCCCGATGGGCACAGGATCATCCAGGGGTGAACTTCGTGGGTGTCGAGCGTCTCATGGGCCGTCTGAACAAGCTGGACCGGAAGGCCCGACGGCTGGGATTGAGGAATCTCAGGCTTCTCAGGTTTGAAGCGGCCTATTTGATGAAGTATCTGGTTCCTGCAGAGTCTTTGGATGCTGTGCATGTGTATTTCCCAGATCCATGGCCCAAGCGGAAACATGTGGATCGCAGACTCATTAACAGTGCATTCACCGTGATGGCAGCCAGAGCCTTGAAACCAGGCGGGACCGTTTGGTTGAGAACCGATCACACGGAGTACTTCGCCCAGATGCAGGACGTCTTTTCGGCGTCAGGCTTGTTCACCGATGTGGACACTCCTTTTGAACTGGCGCAGGTGATCACCGACTTTGAACGCGACTTTAATGGGCGAGGCATCCCCACCTGCCGGAGTGGTTGGCGGCTCGCGGCCGCCCGAACATGAAGCTTGAGCGTCACACTCCGATCTTTGTGGCCGGTCACCGGGGACTGGCGGGCAGCGCGATTGTCCGTGAGTTGCAGCGTCGGGAGATCGGACGACTTCTGTTGCGAACGCGCTCTGAGCTGGATCTAACCGACGTTGGCGCTGTCGAAAGGTTCTTCGAAAATGAGAAACCCGCTGTTGTCGTTATAGCGGCAGCGAAGGTGGGAGGCATTCAGGCGAACGATTCTTTGCCGGGCGATTTCCTTTTCCAGAACCTGCAGATTCAAAACAACCTCATCGATGCCTCGCGTCGTCACCGTGTAGGGAAGCTGCTTTTTTTGGGAAGCTCGTGCGTTTATCCGAAGCAGTGCCCTCAACCCATGAAGGAGGATCACCTCCTGACCGGACCGGTGGAGACCACGAGCCAGTGGTACGCGGTGGCCAAGCTGGCCGGGATCAAACTTTGTCAGGCATACCGCCGTCAGCATGGTTGCGACTTCATCACTGCGATGCCTGCGAGTCTGTACGGCCCCAACGACAACTTTGATCCCAAGGCTTCACACGTGCTTCCCGCCATGATCCGCCGCTTCTATGAAGCCAAAGCTGCTGGGCTGGATGAAGTTGTCTGTTGGGGTACTGGATCGCCGCTGCGGGAGTTTCTGCATGCGGACGATTTTGCGAGGGGCTGTCTGCTGCTCTTGGAGAGTTACAGTGATGAACAAATCATCAATATGGGCTCTGGTGAGGAAGTATCGATTCGTGTCCTGGCCGAGATGACCGCCCGGGCGGTGGGTTTCGAAGGTCGGATTCGGTGGGACACGAGCAAGCCGGATGGCACCCCGCGAAAGTTTCTGGATGGCTCGCGATTGTTCTCCTTGGGTTGGAAGCCTTGCATTCCCTTGGAGCAGGGGTTGGCTGAAGCAGCCAGGGGCTTCAAACCCTGAGGCGATGGTCAGCCTTGGCTCAGTTTCTTAGCCTCGGCAGGCCCGCTCGGAGAATCCAAGCCGCGGTTTCGACCTGTGCCAGCTTGAGTGGATGAAGAAAGCGGAGCATCCAGAAATCGCTCCGACGTCGTATGGACGCAAGCTTCGCTCGTTCGCGCAGAACATGATGACGCAGCCGCCAGAGGTCCGTCACCGACTTCATAAACGTTCCTCCCACCTCCTTGCATTTTCCTGAGATCAGGCACAGGACGATCGCTTCCATCGCGAGACACGCGAGATGCATCAGGGCCAGAAGCAGGAGCAGATGCTGCGCATTCTTAAGGAACACAAGGAGGCTGTTGCGATTCCCGTGGAATCGAGCAAACAGGGTGGTTGAGATGGGTTGTTCGCTTGCGGATGCGTTGTTCTGAACGGTGGCTCCACCTCCCCAATGGAACAGTTTGGCCTCCGGGACCGTGATGATGTCTTCTCCGGATATCCACACACGCCAGGAGAGATCGGTCTCATCCACATACATGAAAAATTCAGGATCAAATCCGCCCACCTTTCGAAAGGTGTCGGTCCGGATGCAGTAGGCGCACCCAGGGGCGATGAACAGGCGATTGCCCGGCAACGGGTCCCATTGACCCAGGTAATAACCGAGAGGATCAAACCCGGATCGACCGTAGCCCTGAAGCATCCCGTCCTGATAATTGAGTATCTGAGGCGATCCGGCCCCTGCTCCCGTGTCCCGCATGGCTCGGAGTAGCACCTCCATGCAGTTCGGAGCCATCAGGGTATCGTTGTTCAGAAAGAACAAGAATCGCCCTCGAGCCTCGCGGGCAGCGAGATTGTTTCCCTCGCAATAACCAAAGTTGCCCCCGTTTTGAACAAACTTGGCCCCGGGCCAGGACCTCAGGAGGTCCGCAGCCAGCTGATCGGAGCCGTCAGTGGAGGCATTGTCCGCAACAATCACCTCCATCGACTCGACGATCGTCTGGCGCTTGAGCGATTCTAGGCAGGGTTTAAGCCATCGTTTCCCGTTGTAGTTCAGGATGACGACGCTGACGAGTGGCTGTGACGGCAGAATCGTAGAGCGGGAATCCATGCCGGGCAGCATCCGCTACTTCCCGGAAGACCGACGGCGATAGGCCAGCACGGATCGTTCCTGGTTGTAGCGGACATATTGGTAGTAATCCAACCCGAGGTCCGCCCATTCCAGGTCGGGGCATTTCTCTGCGATCCACTTTCGCCACTCTGCATTCGTCATCTTGGTCTGATGCAGATCCACGCCCTCGTGAATATCGGGTTCAGATGTGGTGGATGCGACAAAGTAGCCCCCGGGCTTGAGATGACGGACGATGTTTTCGAAGAGAGTTGGAAGTTCGTCTGTGCGGATGTGTTCGAGGACTTCCCACATTGTGATGAGGTCGCAGGTGTGGGGCTGGCCTTGATCCAACACCTGGAAGTGTTTCCCGATATCACAGGTGAAAAGGTGTTTTCCTGCCAGGGCCGGCCAGTGTGCGCGGCCGTGTTTGAGTGAGAAGTCCGAACCCTCAAGTCCGACCGCCACCCAGCCCATGCGAATCAGATCGTGAACGAGTCCGCCTCCGGAGCAGCCGAGGTCCATGGATCTTCTCAGCCCTGCGGGTTGGGTTCGTTGAACAAGCTCCTCCATGTGGAGCAGGAACTTCCCGTGAGTGCTGTTGTCGTACTTGGTGCCCCAGGGCACCAGGTGATCCGGGGACTTGTAGGCGACCGGGAATTCGGTCTGCAGTTCGATGCGGGTGTCCTTGGGGATCTGAGGTCTGGGTGAGCGTGCCAGATCTGACTGCAGCCGGGCATTCCAACGGGAGCGATACCATCGGAAGTGGAGCTCCACCCAAAGCACTTTAAACTGGCCGCGGGCGATGAGCCCGAGCACCCAAGGGACCCCTCTTAGTGTCATGTTTGGAGAAAGAACACTGGCCGAACGATTGACAAACCTCCGCTCCTTGCGTTGGCTTCGCGCATGCAAGCGGCAGAGATTATATGAGCGGCGCCTGTCTTCTGACCGGCGCGGCGGGTTTCATTGGCAGTCATCTCGCGGATCGGTTGTTGGCTATGGGCCTCACGGTTGCCGGAGTGGATAACCTGTCTCTCGGCAAGAGCTCGCACCTAGCCACTGCGATGCAGGCCCGAACCTTCAAGTTTCAGGAGTTGGATGTCAACGACTACCCCAAGTTTCTCGACTTCGCCGCTGAGGTGCATCGTCAGACCCCCATACAGACCATCTGGCACCTCGCTGCCAACTCAGACATCCAGGCGGGTGGCTCCAACCCTGACATCGACCTCTGCTCCACATTCCTCACGTCCTTCCACTCCCTGAAGGTTGCCCAGCAACTCGGCATTCCCGAGTTCGTGCTGGCTTCCACCTCCGCAGTCTACGGGGCTCAGGATCGGGAACTCACGGAGGATGGCGGCCCCTGGTTTCCCATCTCGAACTATGGCGCCATGAAACTGGCTTCCGAAGCCGCTCTGAGCTCCGCATTGGAACGGTTTCTCCAACGGGCCTGGATCTTCCGGTTTCCCAACGTGGTCGGATCTCGTGCCACGCATGGTGCGATCTTTGACTTTGTCCGCAAACTCCGTCGGACTCCCCACGAACTCGAGGTTTTGGGCAACGGCTCCCAGGAAAAGCCCTACCTCCATGTGTCCGAGCTCATCGAGGGCATGATCCATCTTTGGACCTCCTCTCGTGAGCGGTTGAACTATTACAACATCGCTCCTGACCGGGGCGCCACGACGGTTCGACACATCGCCGAGGAGACGATTCGTGTCGTCTCACCTCAAGCCAGTATCCGCTACACCGGGGGTGATCGAGGCTGGGTGGGAGATGTGCCCCGATTCCGTTACTCGATCGACAAACTTAAGGCGTCGGGCTGGTGCCCGTCTCTCTCATCGGATGAGGCTGTCGATCGCGCGATTCGTGAGGTTGCCGCCGAGAATCCTGTGTGAGTGAGCCGTTATCATGAACCAGGCCGTCATTCTCGCAGGAGGGTTGGGCACGCGTCTCAAGGCGCGCCTTGGCGACCTGCCCAAGCCCCTGGTTCCGATCGCCGGCAAACCGCTGCTGGAACATCAAATGCAGCTGGTCCGGAGATACGGCATTTCCCGCGTCACTCTCTTCCTCTATCACAAGCCTGAAGTCGTGGAGCAGGCCTTGGGCGATGGCCGGCGGTGGGGTGTCAGGCTGGAGTCGGTGCGTGAACGTGCGCCGCTGGGAACGGCGGGCGCACTCATCGCAGGGTTGGAACATCTGGATGACGAGTTTCTGGTTCTATACGGAGACACATTCCTGAATGTGGATCTTCAAAGGTTCGCCTCTGAGTGGCGCACAACTCGTGCTGAAGCCTCGCTCTTTCTTCATCCGAACAATCATCCTTTCGACTCTGATCTCGTGGAGTGTGCAGAGGATGGCCGGGTAACGGCTTTGCATAATCGTCCGCATCCTCCTGGGGTGTGGCGGCAGAACCTCGTGAATGCCGGGCTCTATGCGATGCGGCGGAGTGCGCTCGAGCCCTTCAGATCGTGGGTGTCCGCGGATTCGCCTCGCATCGTTGACTTCGGCAAGGACTTGTTTCCGGAAATGTTGCGGCGTGGCATGCATCTGCACGGCTACAACAGTCCGGAGTACATCAAGGACATCGGAACGCCTGAGAGGCTGGACAAGGTGGAAGCCGAGTTTCAGGCAGGGGTGGTAGCGCGCGGTTCCTTCGAGCGGCCGGCGCCTGCGGTGTTTATTGATCGTGATGGCACGTTGAATGAGGAGGCAGACGGCTTGCGGGACATCGATCAGCTTCGATTGCTTCCGGGTGCGGCGGAGGCGGTTCAAATGTTGAACCGGGCCGGGCTAAGGGTGGTGGTTGTGACAAACCAGCCGGTCGTGGCGAAAGGGCAGGTCACCGAAGGACAGCTTCGTCAGATTCATAACAAGCTCGAAAGTCTGCTGGGCCTGGACCATGCGTTCGTCGATCGCATCTACCACTGTCCGCATCACCCGGAGAAGGGGCATGCAGGCGAGCGGCCTGAGCTGAAGATCACCTGCGATTGCCGCAAGCCTTCGCCCGGGATGTTGCTGCGGGCTCGATCCGAACTGAATCTGGATCTGAGCCGTTCGTGGATGATCGGCGACACCACTGTGGACATGCAATGTGCCCGAAATGCGGGCGTACGACCCTTGTTGGTTCGAACTGGGCACGGAGGGCGGGACGGCCGTTTTCCTGCCCAGCCTGACTCGACCTTCGATTCACTGCCAGAAGCCGCGGCTCATATTCTCAAGGCAAATCCCTTTTCTTCATGATCATCTCTCGAACTCCATTGCGGATGAGTTTCACCGGCGGAGGCACGGACATCCCGGCGTTTTACCGTCGTCACGGCGGTGCAGTGGTCTCCACCGCGATCGATCGCTATGTGTACATCACGGTGAATCCCAAGTTCGATGAGCGCGTGAGGGTGAGTTATTCGCGAACGGAGGAGACCAGCAGTGCAGCCCGGGTGCAGCACCCTCTGGTTCGGGAGGCGCTTCAGACCACGGGTATCACCGGAGGCGTGGAGATCACATCGGTGGCAGATATTCCAGCGCGTGGAACCGGCCTGGGATCTTCCAGTACCTTTACGGTCGGCCTGCTCAACGCGCTGCATGCCCAGGCAGAACGACACGCTTCTGCCGAACAACTTGCACGGGAGGCTTGTGAGATTGAGATCGAGCGATGCGGAGAACCCATCGGGAAACAGGACCAGTATGCCGCTGCCTACGGGGGATTGAACTACCTTGAGTTTCGTCAAGACGGGACCGTGGCCGTTGAACCCATCATCTGTCGTCGCGAAACTCTGGAAGGAATACAGCAGCAGCTGCTGGTGTTCTATACGGGCATCACGCGGAGCGCTTCCAAGGTGTTGCAGCGTCAGTCAGCGGCCTTGCGTTCCGGACGCAAAGCGATGAACGCGATGAAACGCATGGCCGAGCTCGCCCGGGAACTGAGGCGGGGGTTGCAACGGAACCAGCCTCAGGTGCTGGCCGAGACAGTGCATGAGAATTGGGAGCTCAAGAGGAGTCTGGCAAAAGGGATTTCGAGTTCGGCCATCGATGCATGGCACAAGAAAGCGATGAAAGCTGGAGCTTCAGCGGGAAAACTCCTGGGAGCAGGCAGCGGCGGGTTTCTGATGTTTCTGGCGGATCCGTCCAGGCACGAGGCCATCCGGCGGACGTTGTCCGATTTGCGGGAGGTCCCGTTTCAATTCGAGCCTCGTGGCAGTCAGATCATCTTTGTCCATCATCCCAGGCGTTAACCGTCGGATGACTCAATCTTTCGGTCTTCGATGGTTTGCGTTTCCGGAGACCACCCGGATTTTGGAGGGCATGCTTTCGAATCGTGCAGGCAGTTGCCCCGCTAAATCGCCTTCGATCTCGAGAGGCACCATTGTTTCCGCCGACAATTCCACACTCCGCGTCAGCCACGACGCTGCATCGCTAAACCGGAGTGGATCGTTTAATGCCCATCCCAGCCCAATCGTCACAAGATCTCCGAGTCGTGCCTTGGGAAAAACCGTGACGGCCAGTC